>CALLVY010000905.1 GCA_938015925.1 uncultured Saprospiraceae bacterium | reverse complement strand
TTCGATTCGAAAGCTGATTTGTGGTATTGTAGTGAAAATAGGCTCTGGCTTTCTACGGTCGGGTCGAACAACAGTTCCTAAGCTTTCCATGATCTTGTTTTGTTTCATGGGGAAAACATATTCTACGGTTCCGTTTTCCATCGGTAGGCTATGCGTATAAGTCAATTTGACGCGTTGTTCACCGCGAGCAGGAACGGGGAAGATCCGAATTCGCAAGAGTTCTTGTCCCGAGTATTCCAGCAAGGCAGGATCTTGCATTTTTCTTACAATGCCTTCATAAATAGACTTGGCTTTTTTGGCATCCAATAATTCTCCAGGTGTTTCTTTTCCATTGATGTACATCGTAAATTTTCCGATGCTCGAATGCTTCGGCAATGGATAATAATAGTAACCTTGGAAGGCTCGATTGCCAGGATTGTAAAATACTTGGTCGAGAGAAGTCGTTGCCGATTGGCCCGTGATTTTGGTGCTCACCTGCATGGATCGCAATTCCAAATGAAACATACCACTAGTTGGGCGTCGTATTTCATCTGGTAAGATAAAATTGGATTGGGCAGTCAAGAAAAACGGACTAAGGAGTAGGCAGAAATGGAGTATTGTTTTAATGCTCATTTTTAGAAAATTGAATGACAAACTTATGTAGATAGAAATGGTAAAAGGATGCCCCGCATCGATTTGTAGTGTTTTCGATACGGGGCAGAACGGGTCTTAAAAGGCAAATGATTTGCTAACGGCTTGTTTTTTAACAGCTTCAATCAATACATTATCCAATGTCTGTTGATCCGCATTTTTTTCTCTTTCTTCGGCTTCGAATGTTTTAGCTTTTTGTTCCAAAACCAAAATTTCTTTTTGAATACTTTCTCTTTCTTTTCGTTTGCTTTCTACATATTCTTTACGCTCTTTGGTATCCATTTTTTGCATTTCTTCTGGCAACTCTTCTGCTTCAGCTTCATCAAGGAAAGCTGCATTATCCTTACTTGCATCTACCAAATCCCAACTTGCATTGCTGTAAGATTCTTTGGCCTTAAAGCTTGCTCTGGTTCGTGCATTGGCTTTTCCATAACTGGCTGCATTGGCATCTTGGGCAACTTGGTTTTGTGCTTTAAGTATACCGGTACTTCCATAGCCAATGTAAGTAGAGTTAAGACTTTGATTGAGGCGAATAATTTCATCATCAAAAGGAGTTGGGATGTGTACGACCTGATCATCTTGGTTGATATTCATATAAGATCCATCGGTCAAATCGGCTCCGTCTTTCCAAAATTCATTGACACCTTTTTGGTAATCTCCACAGTGAATCGTGTTGATCATAATACCTTTTGAGATGGCCGTTTTACAAGTTGATTTGTAATCTGTAGGTCCTTGATTAAAAGGCTCATTGCCGGCAATGATGATGAGTTTGAGGTCATTGTTATTGTCTGACCAAGCTAGATTTGCGGTCGCATCTTTGATGGCCCATCCACAGTATTCTTCTCCTCCGGCGGTACGCAGTTGGAATAGTTTTTCAGAAACAAGATCTAAATCTGTAGTCAATGGGACAATCTCTTGTACATACCCTTGTTGAGCGGATAGACCACTATTGCCATAATGGAAAAGTGCAATTTCGATATTCGGTGCAGCATCTCCTTTTTTTGCAGTGGCCAATTCATTGACCATTTTCCAGAGTTGGGATTTGGCTTGGTCGATTAGTCCATCCATACTATTGCTGGTATCGAGGAGTAGCGCCACTTGTATTTTTGCAGGGGCATCAGAAGGGCGGCTGTCTGGGCTTTGGTATAATTTGGAAATCAGATTGGTTTTGAAACTGGCTAAATTAGCATAAGCATTTTTAAATATAGGAAGACTCAAGAAGCCAGAAACCAAAGCTAGAATTAAGATCTTTTTCATTATGTAAAGAATTTTAGGTATAAAAGGATAAATAATTGTTGATTGCTTTTCTAAGAAGATGGAGCAATCTCTTTTTTTGGTGCGCCTTGTATTTTTTTTAACCTTTTTTTAACGGATTGAGCTTTTCGAGTAACAAACATCTTTTACTTTTGAAAAACTTATAAGAGAATATTCCTTGTTTGAAGATATTGGAATAAATACTTTAGGCGTTGAATTTGTACTGAAGTGATCAAACAACTTCTCTCTGGTTATTTTGTTAAATTGAGGTTCTGAAAAAAATACTGTCCATATCCTTCCTGCTATTCCTTCTCTTGCCCCTTCGGGCCCAAGAGCAAAATCCCCATCCGCCATTCGGCGCAGCCCTAGGCCTTACTTTTAACTTTGGCTCCACCGTCAACCGATTGGGCGCTTTCGCCAATACCTACTATGCCCGCGAGCATTTTCAACTCAATGCAGGTCTGCGTTTCCACTACAATTTTAGCACCTTCGGCCCCAAAAAGCCAAGACCAGAATGGCAGATACATTTAGGAGCCTTGGTGAGCTATGGGGCGGTAGACAGTATCGTCAATCCATTTATCCATGCGCTGAGTAATCAGACCCCTCATCGCAATAGTGTGGGCTATGCTTATCATTGGTATCTCGAAAAAGTCACGCGTCAACCTACCGGTTCTTTGGCTTTACAATTTGGGAAATGGGAAATTATTACGGAAAATGATGCCCTGGCCGGAGAAGGACAGGACAAATACCGCACGGGAAGTTTACAATTGGCCTACCGTCACCAAGATTCCCGACTCGCACTTAATACGATTCTTTGGACAGGCAAAACCCAAGATCCTAATGCTTGTCGGATTTCTGAGGCGGGAGACTATCCTTGTCGTTTTGGGTATAAAGATATTTCCAAAGCACCCTGTGGCCGCTTTTCCCACGGAATCCTTGCGCTGCAATACGAACAGCATCTCCCTTACAATCAAGTACTTAATGCTGGCTTAGGAATAGATTCCGAACGCATTCGCCACTTCTTTCAAAATCGCCTCATCCACGATATGCATTTCTGGCCCAAAAAATGGAACAAAGCCAAGAACCCGCATTTACCAATGCTCGATAAAAACGGGGATCCCTATCTTTTTCAAAAAGATCAAGAACTAAAACCCAGTCGTCTCTTCTTTGACTTGGGATTGAATGCGCCTTTGTTTTATTGAAATTGGTGTCCCGCAGATTTAGTTCTTGGAAGTAGGTGCTTTAATTAATACCTCCCAAATCGGAGAGAGAAAGATCGAAATATTAGAAAGGAAATTGGGACTAAAACTTTTTATTTCTATATTTACCTTATGCGTAAAATCAATTATCCACTTTTACATTACCAGCTATCTGAAGATGCCGTCTTGGGAATTCTGGTCGGTACCGATTATGAAGTGGTAGAAAAGGATTTGAAGACGATCAAAGCGGTACTGCTGGATCAGTTGCAACGCATGTACAAGAAGGAAGACAATTATTGGTTGATGGATATCATCGAACCCAA
>CALLVY010000904.1 GCA_938015925.1 uncultured Saprospiraceae bacterium | reverse complement strand
CAAAGCATAAGGCCTAGGAGAAATGATCCTAACATCCATAAAAATGCAGGTAATCCGCATTCGAGTAAGGAAAAGGCGAGAATAGTCATGGTCATAGTCGTGTGGTTTTCAAATTATTTTAAAGTTTACTCATAATCGGTTATCGCTAACTAATGGTTACTACCATTAATAGCCGAGGGTGTTCATTAAGATTGTTTTTGGAATGAGTGGGGAGCGCCAGAATGGAGCGATTATCTCATAGCTGTGCAAAATAATATTTTTCTTTGGGAATAAAGAATGAAGTTTTAGACAATCTGACAAGTTGATGTAATAAGTTAATGGTTTAATATATTAATGGAGAAAAGGATTTTAGGAATAATTCCCTTGAAGGATCAAGTTATTTCGTAATTTTACCAGTCCCTACCCATCTAAGAGACAACACATACGATTAGAATACGATTATTTAGAAAACTACAATTACTTCCTGATTATGAAACCCATTATCCCTATACTCTTATTAGTTTCTGCCGCTTGGATCTTTGGCGGGGCTTATTATCTAGCCAATACTTCCTGTGCAGGTACTTCCGCTATTGCTCCTCTGTCTATTTCTGACGGTGAGCTGGACTTTAATACTGGTGCCAATCAACATTTTAGTTTTATTCCTTCTAGCAGTGTCATCGGGATAGAAGAAGAAGCAAGTAAGGCTTTTGGAAACGTTGCTAAACATTTGGAAGCTCATCCTGATCGCCAATTGACACTTAATGGTTGGTTTTTGGAAAATGAAAAAAATGATACAGAATATGAGAACCTTGGAATTGCTCGTGCAGAACAAGTGAAGTCTTTTCTGGTTAATATCGATTCTTCTATCATCAATCGAATCTTTACAACAGGAGAACAAAAAAGTGCGATTACCACAATCAATGAAAAACAAATCGACGGTGTAGAATTTAATTTCTCCGGCTTGACTTCAGAGACTAGTTCTACCGGTGTTACGGAGTCTGATCTTACGGAGTCTACTACTGGAACAGCAGTTTCTTCAACAAGTAATGTAGCCGTACCTACTTTTGCTTTATATGGAAAGGATGAAATAAAACAACTTAAAATGGACATCAATTTGCAACAGCAGATTGACAATATGAAATCTGTTTTGGACCTCAATCCTGGTGCTTATTTTGCCGTTACCGGACATTCCGAAGCATCACGTAGTGAAGGTAAAAGTTATGATCTTGGATTGATATGGGCAGGTAAAGTACGTCGATTCTTCCGAAACAATGGAATCAAATCTTTAGAGATCAAAGCTCTTTCAAAAGGAGATCAAGAACCATTAGTAGATAAGGATGATTCTGATGCAGCCACTAAAAATAATCGAGTAACAGTAGAGCTCGTACTGCCAGAATAAAATAAGATCAATAAATTTTGTAATTGAAAAGAGGCTTCAACAATCGTTGAAGCCTCTTTTTTGATGGATAGGAAATGGTATTTTTGCTCTAGTCTATAAATCCGTCTTTTGCAATCTCCACCAAATCAAACCCAAGAAGACCAAAAGGTAAACACTGGAGGCCATAACGGCGACGGAAGGAGTTAAAAATAAGCCGAAATCATTTTCACTCAAAAACTGAGAAGCTATTTTTCCAAAAGGAATTGGCGCCAAATCTTCTACCGCATTTAAAGGGTAAAGGTGCATGCTTTTTCCGGGGAAATACCGAAGGTGTATGGCCCAGCGAAAAATGGGTTCAAAGAACATTGTATAAGCTAAGTAGACAAATAAAGCCAATCCTGTACGCCGAACAAAGGTGCCAATAAGCCAACCAAAAGTCATATAACTCATACACAATAAAAAGAACTGAAAAATCAAACGAGACTCCTGAAATACTTTAGACATATAGATGGTCTCTGTATGAAGAAATCCTATTATCAGGCCACAAATAAAAAGATAAAAAGTGGCCGCCAAGCTTACGCTAAATAAGAAAATAAACTTGGCAAAAAATACTTCGTTGCGACTTAGTCCGGTAATGATATTTTGGCGCAAGGTTTTATTAGTGTATTCCATCGTAATAGAAATGACACCCAAAAATCCAAGAAAGAAAAAGGCCAGCCAATTGCCACTATAGCTTAGGTATTTCCAGACAGAAGGAAAGATAAAGAACGTCTCTTTACTCCCTAATTCCGCAGGCATTTGATTGATATTGCCAACCGTTAGAATGCTTGCAGGAAGGAGTACGACAAAGCAGACCACCATGATCTGAAAGACCCGATAGTTGCGAAATTTCATCCATTCTAACTGGAGCAAATGGTACATAAAAGAAATGTTTGTTAACCTGTGATTTCTAAGAATTCAGCTTCTAAGCTTTTTTTACGTGCTTGTAAGTGATTGAGGGTCAGTTGGTTTTGGAAAGCCATTTGATTGATAGTCGCAATGTCAAAATCTTCGGCTACCTGAAAAACCAAGTATTTGGAATGTTCTTGGAAATGTTTAATACCCAAAAACTGCTTTAAAACGGAACGCAATTTTTCATTGTCGACACAAGCGGCTTCCACTGTGATTTCATTATTGATAATCGCTCCTACGGGCCCGGTAGCTAGTAGCCTGCCTCGTTTGATAATGGCTACATGAGTACATACTTTTTCCACCTCATCCAAAATATGACTCGCCATTAAAATGGTCTTATCTGCCTGAGCAATTCGTTGGATCGTCTTTCGAACCTCAGAGATTCCATTGGGATCCAATCCATTGCTGGGTTCATCCAAAATTAATATTTCAGGGTCACCTACCAAGGCTGCTCCGATAGCAAGCCTTTGTTTCATTCCTAAGGAGTAAGTATGGAAAGGAGAGTGTCGGCGCTCGTACAGATTGACGAGCTCTAGAATGGCCTTAAAATCTGCTTGGGGTTTTCTTTTGATTTTGGCAATGATGGCTAAGTTTTCTTCTGCACTGAGATAAGGATAAAAATTGGGCGTTTCCAAAAGAGCTCCAATATTTCGGCGCGCATTTTTGCCATATTGCCCCTCAAACCATTCGTAAGAACCGCCATCTTTTTTTAGTACATCTAAGACGATTCCAAGGGTCGTCGTTTTGCCACTACCATTGGGCCCCAACAATCCAAAGATTTGTCCTTTTTCTATCTGTAGACTGAGTTGGTCTACGGCTTTGATTCGGCCATATCTTTTTTCGAGATGTTGAATTTTTAGAATAGGCATGTTTTTTCGTTTGACAAGTTTTAGGTGACCGTAAATCAATTGGCTCTAAGATAGGGGAGAGTTCCAGAGTACAGAGAATTATCTGATAAATTTAGTTTTATAAAAACAAAAAAAAGAGGAAGACGCTTAGCATCTTCCTCTTTTGTATTCTTTCTAATGGATTGAAAAATCTATTGGGCAGGATTGATCGTGTTTCTTCTAGCTATGATTTCCGATTCCTCTTGATCGTTCGGTCCATTTTGATCATTGATATTAGCTACCCGCAATGGAATGGAATTTTTCATTGCGTTTTCATCGGTTTTTGAATCTTGAACCAAGGAACCATCAGGTAGATTGACTTCCTGAATAGGTCGCTTTGGGAGTGGGCTTAAGGGAGCTAAATCCATTTTAGCACTATTTGCTTCTCCTTTTGTATTTTTATTGCCAGCCATTTCGTCACCAAAAAGTGTTTTAGAATCTTCTGGCATATCGATGTCGTCTTCTTTAGGGTTGGCATCGTATACGAAGTCGGAGTCAATCTTAACCACCTCTGTTGATTCAACGGCGGGAGGAGGAGTCTTAAAAACCAAAGCTCTGATACTATCAGATTTTTGTGAAATCAACATGGTAAAGAAAAGCCCAATGAGGAATACTGCAGCAATACGACTTAATTGGTTTAATCTCTTTTTCCAGATTAAGTGTAGTGGCAATTCTTTTTGAACGTTTTCCCAAATCTTCTCATCAGGTTGTTGCTCAAAATCATCGAATTGAGATTGGAAAAGCTGATCGAAGGAATCTTCCTCCATTTCATTTTCCTGGGTTTCCCTACTGTTCATCTTCGGTGCTTCAAAGTCACCAAAGTGATCTTTAAAACAGTCGTCGAAGTCTTGTTCTTTGTTATTACTATCTCTCATTATTCTGGCGAATTTATCATTTTCTTTAATGTTTCTCTTGCTCTAGCCAACTGCGACTTAGAGGTTCCCTCAGAGATTTTTAGCATTTGGCCAATATCCTTGTGAGGAAAGCCTTCTATGACATACAGATTAAAAACAGTTCTGTAGCCTGTTGGTAATTTTTGGACCAGCTTCAATAAATCGGCGGTCGCCAAACCGCTTATGGCAGTGCTGGCAAATGCAGGTTCTGGCGCTTTGTCCAGTTCTACATTCTTCTTTAGATTTAGAGATTTGCGGTAATATTCGATGGAAGTATTGATGAAAATTCTTTTCATCCATCCTTCAAAAGAACCATCTCCACGGTATCTATCGAGGTTATTGAATACTTTAATAAAGCCTTCTTGAAGAATGTCTTCTGCACTGTGATAATCA
>CALLVY010000903.1 GCA_938015925.1 uncultured Saprospiraceae bacterium | reverse complement strand
ATTGAAAAATTATTGCTTATTCCGTAATTGACCGCATTCGTTGTAAGAAAGAAATTACTATAAATACCTTTGCCTTTTTTTAAGGGAATAGCAGAAGGCGCGATGAAGTAACGGGTATCGTGATTATTGCGATATTCAAAGGTTCCGTCGTAAGGATGTTCGTTTACTTTTTTTATATTTTCGGCAAGTAGCTTAAATGTTCCATTCGAGTTTTCCAGGATAATAAACGGATCATTTTTTTCCAGCAAAAGCCCCTCGTGATATTCTCCATTGATCATTTTGATCCTGATTTTTTGCCCTGGCAAAGGACTATCCGATTGCGCTTGAAGAGCGAAAAAAGAAAAGAAAAAACAAAGAGAAAAAATCAATCGTAATGTTTTCATAAACGGTAATTTTGCTTGACTTTAGAATGATACTTTAGAGCATACGGGAATAGCCCACAAAAGGAAAGAAACGAGTACCCGAGAATTCATTCCAGGGATTTGATAAACTATAAGCGAAGCGAAAGTTATTTCTTTTGAAATGCAATTGTATGCCATAAATCCCAACAGAAAAAGGCTTGGTACGTTCGATATATAGGTTGTTTTCGATCATGAGGCTAATCTTATTGCTAAGTCGATGAACACCAGAAAGAGCAACCGAAAACCCTTTGCTGCCGATATAGACCGTCTCCATATGTTTATAGTTGATGCCGATGGTAACGTTCGTCTCCTTGGTTCCTAAAGTAGTTGCCAAATAACTAACAAAAGCATTGTCTCTTACCCATACGACACCACCACCAATATGAAGCATTTTGGCTGCCTGGAATCCTGCTTTGAAATTAAGCGACCATATGCCATCGCTTCCGAAATTAACAAAATCGATGGTACTACCAATAGAGATATTTTTGCTTAAACCAACTTGGATGGAATTGGCAGTCAACATATAATTGTGATAATTAACTTTTTTTCGCTGCATAGGAATGGCTGAGGGAGAGACAAAGTAATGGGTATTGTGCGGATTGGAATACCAAAATTTTTCTCCAAAAGAAAACTTTTTGATCCGTTTTATATTCGCTGAATTCAAACTGAATTCTCCGTTCTTTGTACTTAAGACCGCAAGCGTATCGTTCTTTCGAAGAAGCACACCATGATACCGTTCTCCATCAAACATCTTGACTCTAACCTGCTGATTGACCAAAGAAGTATCTTTCTGAGCCTGGATTTGAAAAAAAGAAAAGAAGGAGAAAAGGAAAGGGATAAAAAAATGTAAGTTTTTCAAAAGATGCGGTTGATATTCTGAAATAGAAATGTTTTAGTCTTTTTTGCGATAGCTAATCTTTGAAAAGATAAGACCCTTTTTTACAAAAAAGAAATCTTTCTAGTATAATGTTAGGATAAAAGAAGCTGTGGCCGGGTCCAGCTGTTTTGTTTAGTATGATTTAATTTTCCCCTTCTTACAAAAAAAGCCCAAGAAGAACGAGTCTTCCCAGGCAAGGATTGGATTTTTTTAGAATGTGTTATTTGCGGCGAACCACTTTGGTTGTTTTTTTACCAGCTCTGGTTTTTCCATTTTTATTTTTAGCTTTTACGGTAGTTGTTTTTTTCTTTCCAACGACGGAAGCCTTATTGTTTTTCTTAACCGCAACTCTGGTATTGGTCTTAGTCGTTTTTCTCACTGGAGAATTGGATCTTACTGCAAGGCGGCTAGTCGTTTTTTTATGGACAATGACAGAGGTACGTCTACGAGGAGTATAAACCTTGTGTGCTGCAACTACCCGATGTGTTCTAACCACTTTATAATGTGGACGGTGAACAATATTGGCGCGGAAGACCGTCAGCGTTCTAGGTCTTCGGGCTTTGTAATAAGTAGGGTAGCGATTCCATCTATAAGGAGAAACATACACCCGATAAGTTGGACGATACATAAAACGAACAGAAGGCCATAACCAAACATTAAAGATAACTCTGGTCGATTTCAATTCGACAGAAGGGCCTCCTTTTCCATCCGGGGACAATTGGCTTTCAATAGCGGTAGGTTCGACGATGACTTGTTCGCCATATAAATTTTCATCACCTAAAATTTGCAGTACCACTTCTTCTTTTCCTGTCTGCTCCATTTCTATTACCGCAATATCCTGAAATTCCGTTTCATTTACCGCCACCTGCAATACTAAGGCATGAACGTTTTCACTTTGGTGATCTTCTACGCGGATATAATCCACTTCTCCATCTTCATTTAAGTCGAGGTTGTTGACTGAATTGGTAGAGGCATTCAGTAAGGATTCAAAGTTTTCGGGAGAGCTGGAGGTTTTAAATAGTTCTAAGGCGCCTTCCAAACTGAAATGATCGCCATCAAGGCTGGTATTATCTTGAGCGAGAAGCTGTGAAGAAGAAAATAGGCAGCAAAATAGACTAAGGGAAAGAGTGAAAAATTTAATCGAATTGATCATGATAGATTTTATTTAGTGATGGGAGGGTGGTTTATTGAAGTATGCTAGTATTGACCAAAGCAAATGGGATTGGTTTAATGGAGGAATAAAAAAAAGTTAAAATTCTTGGAATAATTTGCAAGTTTCATAACTTTCAATTATTTTTGAAAGAAATGAAACAGTAAGATATGCGAATATCCATTTCTTTCCCAAATAGTACCCAAATCCAGCAATTTCTAAAGATAGAAAGCGGGCTCGATTATTCTTATCAAGAGGTAGGAGCTTCCCAAAAGGAAGAACCCAAAAACTATGATAATGACCACAGCTCGATTTATCTCGGCCGAGGAGAAGAACTTTGGTCGCAGGCAAAAAAGGTCTTAGACCATTGGCAACAATTTCCAAAAGGCTGGACCAAAATCCTTCCTGCCCAAGCACCTTTGGAGGTGAATCAGAATGTGGCTGTTCTTTTTCGAATGTGGGGACTTTGGTTTACCAATAGCGCTCGGATTGTCTATGTTTTAAAGGAAGAAAACCGCTATGGATTTGCCTATGGCACTTTGCCTGGACATGTGGAAAAAGGGGAAGAATGTTTTTGGATAGAAAGGGAAGCCAATGGTGCGATTTATTACCACATTAAAGCTTTTTCCAAACCTCGGTTTTGGCTCGCGAAATTGGGCTATCCGATTGCTCGAATGTATCAGCGAAAATTTGTCAGAGATTCGCTGAATCAATTTGTAGCATTAACGACCGCCACGCTTGGAAAAGATTACCAAAAAAATATAAAGCTATGATCTTAAGTCTCGAATCTCAGGAAGGCCAATGGCCGCTATCCATTACAATTGGACTATTGGTTTGGTTGGCCCTGTTTTTATTTTTTCTGCCTTATGCTCCTTTTGAAATAAGTCATGTCCAATTTTTATTGGTGGCGGCCCCTTTGTGGCTGGTTCCGATGGGCTGGCGTTTATTGCATGTGCCACGTTGGGTACAACTCTTGGCGCTTCCTGCCGGAATTACTTTTGCGATTGCCTTTCTTTTGCCTGTAGGATTCCTTGCAGCTATTTTGGCTTTGCCCTGGCTACTCTTGACCATTGCTTTGGCCATCAAAAAAATCAAAGATTGGTGGCTGTATAAAAAAATGGAATGGTCTACGATTAGTTTATTAGCTGCAAGTCTTTATCTGCCGGTTGGAGCGGCTTGGGCGCTAGCAGATCGCATTGGATTTACCCCTTTGGATTTTTCGCCGACGATCACCTTACTCACGGCGGTTCACTTTCATTATGCTGGATTTGTATTGCCGCTGATGCTGGGTTTGGCTTTGCGGGAGTTTCCTTGTTTGTTGTCGAAGTTTATTGCTTTTGGAGTGGTGAGTGGAATTAGTTTGGTCGCGGTGGGGATTGTGTCTACTCATTTTCAAGGGCCAGCCTTTGTAGAGATTGCTTGTGTCAGTATCATGGCTTTGTCGGCCTTTGGTGCAGGGATGATGCATGTAAATTTGGCCTGGCGGCACCGCAAAGAATCTGGTGCCATTCTGTGGGCTTTATCCGGATTGGCGCTGATGGTTGGAATGGCCTTGGCTTTTTGCTATGGCTGGCGGACGGTTTTTACGATAGAAATGTTGACCATTCCC
>CALLVY010000902.1 GCA_938015925.1 uncultured Saprospiraceae bacterium | reverse complement strand
AAGTCCAACTAATCGGTCAAAAATATTGGATTAAAACCACTCAATTGATCAAAAATTCTATTTATAAGACCTACAATAGCTATTTTTAGCAAAATATCTAAACCGAAGCCCGAAATACAAAAAGTATTTCGGGCCTTTTTTCTAAATTACAAAATAATCCATTAAATTTGGATTTAATCAGTAAACTACTGATAATCAACAAATCATCTTACAATACCATGAAAAAAATCTTTCCACTGCTTTCTTGGAGCCTGCTGCTTTTTCTAGTCTCTGGTTGCTTAGTTATGGACAATAAATACGATAGCATTGCACCAGGGTCCTGGCGAGCAGAACTCGAACTCGTTCCAAGAAAGATTGTTCCACGAGATAGCGATAAAGATCGAGACGAAGACATCATTAGAAATGTCGAGGAAATCTCAGAGGAAGTGCTCCCTTTTGTCTTTGAAGTAATCTATAAAAACGATAAGGAAGTCATTATCGAAATCCTCAATGGCGATGAAAGAATCCGCATCGAGGACATCACTATTGGACGCGATAGGGCAACAGGAAAAGATACCCTTATGGTTCACTTTCCGGTATACGAATCCTATATCAAAGCAGTCTTTGAAGATGGCATTATGAATGGAGAATTTGTAGCAACCAGTCGAGAGAACTACAGTATTCCCTTTCGCGCCCGACAAGGAAAAAACCATAGGTTCACCATGTCATCCAAGGCTCCGACAATGAATGTGGGTGGTCGCTGGGAAGCCACTTTTGGTTTGGACTCAGATGATCCTTATCAAGCCATTGGAGAATTTACGCAGCAAGGCAATCGCCTATTGGGCACCTTCGTTACCGAAACGGGAGATTACCGTTTTCTGGAAGGCACTGTTCAGGAAGATAAATTATACCTTTCCTGCTTTGATGGCGCTCATGCTTTTTTGTTTTCTGGAAAAATATTGGAAGACAGTTCAATTGTGGGAACATTCCGCTCAGGTAGTCATTTTAAAACAACTTGGAAAGCGGTAAGAAATGATCAATTCAAATTGCGCAATCCACTCCACATCACAAAGCTCAAAGATGGCTATAATGCATTTGCCTTCGAATTTCCAAACCCACAAGGAAAGATGATTTCCTTACAAGACGAAGCTTATAAAAACAAAGTCAAATTGGTTCAAATCATGGGCACCTGGTGTCCCAACTGTAGAGATGAGACTTTATTTTTAAGAGATTACCTGGCCAATAATGCACATCCGGATTTGGCCGTGGTTTCCTTGGCATTTGAGCGACACAAGGAGAAGAAGAAAGTTTTTAAAACGATCAATACCTATAAAAAGAAATTTGATATCGATTATGAAATTGTACATGCTGGGCACTCCAATAAACAAGCCGCTTCGGAAGCACTACCCATGCTAAATGAGGTCATCAGCTACCCTACTCTTTTATTTATCGACCGGGAAAATCGAGTACGAAAAATTCATACGGGGTTTTCTGGTCCAGCTACTACAGAATACAGTGCTTTTGTAAAAGAGTTTGATCAAATTGTCAATGAATTAATTGCGGAAAATCAAACCATAAGTCAATAATTTTCGTCTAATAAAAAACAGAAACTTCAAAAACGACTATGAAGTTGTTTGAGCAAGTGCTTGGAAAAATTGTTAAGAAAAAGTAGTTAAATGACCAATCAATTTGTACTCGCCTATTATAAGGACAATGAAATCACCGCTCATGAAATTGAACGGGAATTGAGGTTGTCTGGATTTAAATTTGAGCATTTAGTTTGCACAGACAAAAAAGAAGATCTTGATTTTAATCAACGATTGAGCGGAGTCAATAAGCAAATTGTTTTATTGGTGAGTGACAACTCTTTGAAGTCACTGAATGGCATGCACAATATTGGACAGTATTTGTCCGAACCAATCAAATCCGGACAGATCCAGGTGATTGTTACCGATGGCTACTATTCAGGCAATGCGGACGAACCTTTCGAAAGGGTGCCCACTATTTTTGATCGCATCGGCCAGATCATCAAGTACATGAATAATTGGCAGGAAGAATACCTCAATCAAAGAAATAAAGTAAGACAAGCCGAAGGAGATGAGAAAGCACTTATAGAAGAGAGCTTAAAAATCACCAGAGGGGTCTCTACCCAGGTTGGTGAATTTCTTCGTTTTCTCAGAGAGGCAGATTATTGGGAATATGCTTTACTTCGCAAAGGAAATTATCAAGCCTTTTTTAAAACCTATGCCGACGAGGCGACTTACCAATCTTTCTTAGACAAATATGCTGCCCAGTCTGAATCAGGACACCCTGCCAGCATTCCCAATTCGGCTAAAGATTCTGAAGATATCCAAGCCACTCCTCCGGAAGAAGAGTTACCGGAAGAGAATGCAGAACTACTACCTAATGACCTTCAGCTTGAAGACATTCCGGGGATAGATTTACTAGGTTCTTCTGCTCCTAGTTTAGGAAATACGCCCTCCGTCGAAAGTCCTTCCTCTGGCTTCAAAGTACACCAGGAAGCTACTCCCTTTCCAGCAGAAGTAGAAACGCTGATTTCAGAAGAACCCCCCAATGCCGTAGCCAATCCTAGCATTGATCCAAAAGTAGAAATTGAAAAGACACCTGTTCCTGAGAAAATAAAAATCGAATTCAATCAGAATTTAGACGAAATATTGGAGGAGGTTGCAGAAGAAGAAAGTGTACTTGCCGGACAAGAAAAAGTGCAGAAAGGAGACAAGAAAAAAAGTTTTGATATTTTACAATCCATTTTTGATGACGATGAGGAACAATCTTTAGAAGAGATCAGTGCCAATGCGCCGGTAGAAGAACCATTGCCAGAAATGCCTCCAGAGAAGAGTAGCCAAAATATTCCTGACCTGATAGAAACAGGCGCCACGGCCAACATGGAAGAGGTCGACAAATTTCAATTGCTGGCTAATGAGGCAGAAAGTAAGAATGATTTGCTCTTGGCAAAAAGTTATTATGAAAAAATAAATTCGCTCAACCCGGATTTGGAAGACGTCAATTTCAAACTCGGAATGATCTCTGCCACTTGCTTTAGCAATCAGGAAAAACAAGCAGCAGCTTATCTCAAAAAAACATTAAAACTCAATCCTAAAAATATCAATGCCCGGTATCATTATGCCGTCTTGCTTGCCGAAACCTTAAACAAACCCAAAAAAGCGGCCAAGCATTTTATCACGACTTTAAACCAACAGCCCGATCATCCTTTTGCCAACTACGACCTCGCCCTACTCTACCATAGAAAAGGAAACGTCAATGATGCAAGAGAATATTACGAACAAGCTTTCCATATTAATCCAGAATTAAAAACGGAGGAAAACGATTTGGCTTTTAATTACGTCGATCAAGCGGAAGAGAATTTGCAAAAGGATCAAATGCAAAAAAGCCTCTATCCCGAATCGGAATGGTTGAGAGAATCGGAAGAGATCGAAGTCGTTGATCTGCCAGAAGAAGAAATTGAGGAAGAGGACATCACCTTTGAAAAAGTAGACTTTGGCTTGGAAGAGACGAAGCCGCAAAAAACAGTTCTAATCACCGGAGCCACTTCTGGAATAGGATTAGCCACCGCTAAAGTTTTTGCGGCCAATGGTTATCGCTTGGTCTTGACGGGACGTCGCGCAGAAAAATTGCAACAAGTCCAGGAAGATTTAAAAGCCAATCATAATACAACTTCTCTTATTTTAAATTTTGATGTTAGAAATAAAGCAGCGATTCCTCAGGCATTAGAAGCTCTCCAAAACGAATGGGGACAAATCGACATCTTGATCAATAATGCCGGACTCGCCAAAGGCTATGGCCCTATTCACGAGGGAAAAATCGAAGATTGGGAAGCCATGATCGATACGAATATAAAAGGCTTGCTGTATATGACTCGTGCCATTGCTCCGAAGATGGTACACAATAAAAGTGGCCATATCATCAATATCGCTTCTACTGCCGGGAAGGAAGTTTATCCGAATGGCAATGTTTATTGTGCTACCAAATTTGCCGTAGACGCCCTTACTCAATCCATGAGACTAGATCTGCACAAGCATAACATTCGCGTCAGTCAGGTCGCCCCTGGTCATGTGGAGGAAACGGAGTTTGCTTTGGTTCGCTTTGATGGAGATGCGGATCGGTCTAAGATTTACGAAGATTTTCAGCCGCTTAGGTCTAAGGATGTTGCGGAAGCGATTTATTTCATTGCTACGCGTCCACCTCATGTCAATGTGCAGGATATTTTGATGATGGGGACACAGCAAGCGAGTAATAATCATATTCATCGTTCGGGAAGAACGTAAAAGTTGAATTGCTAAGGCCACTAAAGAAGGGCTTTTAATTCGAATGTATATCGAATTAAAAGCCCTTTTTCTATCTATCGGATTGGTCCGCTTTCTTAATATTAGATTAAAAATTATATCTTATCAGTAATTTCCAATACACCTTCCCCTTATTCTTCCTTTATATTTGTTACAGTTAAACGTTTAGAAAGAATGTTTAAAAAGATAGAACCCAAAAAAGTAAAGTTTAAAACACCACTTTTTTGAATACACAGAAGATTGCAGAGGAAAAAATGTGACAGATCAAGGGCTACTAGATTTTAAATTTTCGCTTCAGAATATGTCACAAAACGGAACTCCAAGAGTAAAAAAGGATAATACTGTTCCCGTATATTTCAATTTCATTCTATAAACCATATGGAAAAATCGATTCCATCAATTGTTAAATCGCTGCTATTGCTTGAAGGGACTTGTTTTGGAATAGCGCAACCTAAATATTTTACAATACCACCAAATAAAACGATTATGAAAAACGAAGAAAAAAGGATCACCAGAACGACCATTAATACTTTGCAAAGAATCGGAAAAATTAGTTTACAAAAATTCGATCAAGGAAAATTGCTCCAGGCAATTCCGGTAATTTTGGTGTAACGGGGAATAGAAATAGGCTTAAGTTTTCGCGGCTGATTTTGATTCGCCTTGGATTTTCCCAAAAAATTGACGCAAAAGAATCGGGATTAAAAACAGATCAGCTAATAGCGCCCAAGCTAAAGTAAAACAGATCAATACCCCGTGGTAATACGCTTCTTTAAAATCGGAGAAGAACAAAATAAAATACCCGGAAGTCAAGACCAAACTTGTGATAATAATGCCTTTTCCTGCTTCCCGCAAAGTTGACCGTATGGCCAGTTCAATATTTTGCAATTCGGAAATTTGTCTTTGAAATTTTACCAAAAAATGGATCGTATCATCCACAGCAATCACAAAGGCAATGGTAAAAATAATGGCCGTAGATCCATTTAATTCTACGCCTACAAAACCCATCACTCCAGCGGTCAAAATCAAAGGAAAGATATTGGGGATCAGAGAAATCAAAATCATTTTTACTTTTCGAAACAACCAGGCCACAATCAGAGAAACCAGAAAAAAGGCCAGTAACAAACTGGAAAACATTTGGCTGATCAATTGCTCGTTTGTTTTATCTACCAGAATGCTGGAACCCGTGTGTTCAAATTGCAAAAGGTCATTAGCAATATTTTGGGCAATCCAACGATCAATTTCTTCGGTAATTTCTTTTACCCTTAAACGTCCTAAGTCTTTCATCTTTGCCGTCATTCTTCCCCGCTTTTCATCTTCACTGGTATAGGGCACATTAATTCTACTCCTCCATTTCTCCAAGCGTTTAATCTTATCCTCATCAGTTGGCATGAGGTAATTTTTCAAACCACCCTGTTCAATCGCATTGGCCGATTTATAAAAAGTCAACGGTGAAAAAACAGGTCCAAGAACAGGAATACTATCGAGGTGTTTTTCTAATTTATCCAAAGCCAATAAAACTTCCCTATCTGTAATTCGATAATTCCCTTGTGCGGTTATTCCCAATTCAAAAGTGCGCACCCCAGACAGTTCATTCTCAAAAAACAGAAAATCTCTTTTCAATTGGGTGCTGTCATCAATAGCGCCAAGTGCAAAATTATTATTGTCTACTTTGCTCATCCCGACGAATGCCAAGACCAATCCAAGTGCAGAAAACAACAAGATCCTTTTAGGCGAATTTTTAGTCTGCCAATAAATCCAATCACAAAGGCCTTCCCAATCAATTTTACTTTTTTCAATTCGAGAGGCAGGTAAAAAAGAGAGCATTACCGGAGTCAGCGTAATCGCAATAATATAAGCCATCAAGACACCCACTGCGCCGTCAAACCCAAAAGTTTGAATATGCGGTATGGGAGACATCGCAATGGTAAGGAAACCGATGATCGTCGTTAGAGAAGTCAATAATAAAGTTGTT
>CALLVY010000901.1 GCA_938015925.1 uncultured Saprospiraceae bacterium | reverse complement strand
TAGCAGTTCGACTTCATTTTGAAAACGATTCATTTTGGTGATGCAAAGTTTCGCAGGATCCGTCGTCCATTTTATTCTAGGAAAATAGATTTGTTCCTCCTGAGTTGCTCCTTCTTTTTCGTAGCCCGCATCTACCAATGTCGTTTTTTTATTTTCTACATGAAAAATATGGAGCGTTACGATGGCATTGTCTTCTCCAACTTTAGGATATTTAAAAGTGACATACTCTGGATAAACATCATCATTATGAGTGGTCATCGTAAACTCTCTTACCCGTGTTTCATCAAAACGCATAAAAGCAATATGCTTGCTATCTGGTGACCAGTCAAAAGCTTTGGCCATTGCCAATTCTTCTTCATAGACCCAGTCTGCCGAGCCATTAATGATGTGGTTTTTTCGACCATCACGCGTTACTCGAAATTCTTCCATCGAAATCAGGTCGCGGTAATACAGATCATTCCCAACCACATAAGCAATCTTATTGCCATCTGGTGATAAAGTCGCATAACCTTGTTTGCCAATAGTACTCACGGTCGTCAAACTTTTGGTTTTTACATCCCAAACAAAAAAGTCTGCTTTACTGGACCGTCGATAAATTTTCTCCGAATTTGTTTTGATTATGATTTTGGATTCATCCGCATTGAATTTATAACTGTCGATATCCGAGGCCAATTCTTTATTGCTATTGCGCGCTACTTCCCGGTCAAAGATCGTGAGGGTCTTTTTTCCAGTGGTCAAATCGTACTGATTGATTTGATTGTCTTCCAATCGAGTATAGTGGAGTCCATCGGCTTGAAAATTAAATCCAGGTACAGACTTGGGCATAAATTGGTATTGCTGCCAAATCTCTTCCAGTGTAATTTGTTTCTGAGCTTGTAAACTGCCCAAAGCACAGATCAGGATCATGCCTAAAATAAATCGTATTTTCATTATCTCTTTTTTTATTTTATTACGAGTAAATGCTTGAATGCAAAAACGGATCTTTCCTTGGAGAAATTATAGAGGTATTAAGAAAAATTTCTTCTTCTTAAGATCTGTAAGATTATAAGTTGGTTCGGTGTAATAGCCTCTCGTCCGCTTTAGTTCGCTATCGCTCATGTACCTTTCCTTAGATCGGTTTCAAGCGCTGTCGCACTTGCCCCTGTGAAGTCATTCGGTCACCTCTAGCTATCAAGCACTTCTTTCAAGGCATCTTGTAAGCGACGGCGATCTTCTCTACGTTTGATAAAAGTTGCTTCGGAGGCGCGGTCCTTACAATCAGCGATCGAACAACGTTCGCAGGTACGATTGACTTCTCGAACGGCAATAGAAACATCTTCAAAAAACTTCACTTTTTCTTTCAACTCCTCATTGACCAACAGACCAATGGTAACACTTACATTTCGATCTGGAGTGGGGGAGGCAGGGCGAGCGAGTGTAAAACAGAGGTATTCATCCTCTGTTCCAAAATACCTTGAGCGTTGTGCGCCTACGATGGTTCCTACATATTTGCCGGTCTGCTGCATCGTATATAAATCCTTTAGCAAAGTCAGTCCCAACCAGCGGCGACAATAATGCTCCGACAGACCATTGCTATGTGGATGGTGTTTTCCTTCTAAATGCAGTTCTTTATCTAAGACAAAACGATCTATCCCTGGTTGGTGAACGAAACGCAGGAAAAACAATTTTTGTAAACCAAAAAACTTTGGAATCAAATTGGTCAGTCGCTGAAAAAGCATCTCTGGCGAAGCATTGTATTTGCGCATCAAACCAATGAAGGCTTCTCCATCCCAGGTTGAATTATTAAAAAATTTGCGGAGGTCTTCCAAAAATAAATCTCGTGGTAATAATATAGCGGTCGCAAAATACGAGGCTTTAAAATGATTGAGTACTTGATCGAAAGAATTGACGCGGAGCAAAGAAGAGGTATTGGCTCTGTCTTTTAAACTCAGACAATTGAAGGCCAATTCTTTGCTGTATTGAAAAGCCTTTTGAATATCCGTCAAATTTTGATTGAGTAATAATTTTTTCTTTTTGGGTACATATACCGACCGGAGATTGATTAGGTCTGGGTATTCCTGTAGGCCTTCAGGATCGATGCTATAGCCAAAATGATTGGTAAGAATTCGCTCCAAAACCACTGGACTGATGGGGAGACCCAGTTCTCCTAGTTTATGCTTTTCCGTTACTTTGGCAACGACCTCTTCGATTTCTTCGAAATAATTGTGATGCAATTCTTGATAAGCCCGCATCGCGCCGTGGTAGAAATTTTCTTCCCGTAGCGCATAGTTTCGCGCCAATTCTACCAAGGTAGAAATAAAAGCCCCTACTCGTAAAGGCGAATTAGCGATAATTTCTGCAACTTTGGACAGTTCGATCCCAAACATATCCAGCGGCAGCTCACTTAGAAAATTGGATTGTAGCAATTCTCCCACCGGTTCCAGATTTTTACTGAGCTTGGTGGAGGTCAATTCTTCTACACTTACTTCTAAGGTATTGGCTAATGTGGCAAGTTTGCCAGCTTTAGGATACTTCTTTCCTTTCTCGATTTCATTGAGATAAGAAACAGACATTCCCGAAGCTTGGGATAAATTAGCAAAAGACAACTGCTTTTCTAGCCTAAGTTGCTTTACCTTGAGTCCAAATATTATCTTTGCGTTTTGATTTTTATTACCCATATGCTCGGCTAAATTAATACTTTTCACTAGCATTATTGAGTAGACTTTA
>CALLVY010000900.1 GCA_938015925.1 uncultured Saprospiraceae bacterium | reverse complement strand
AGGAGCAAACAATCCGGTAGATGAACCCAATATGGATGACGAACTCGATACTTTTATCGAAATGGTTTTCGATCAACCTGCCACCGCCCTCAATTATGCCAATAAAATATACCGCTTTTTTGTAGCCATCGAAATTGATGCCGGCATTGCTCAGGAAATGGCGACAGAATTGGTAAACAATGCTTATGACTATATCGCTGTTTTAAAATTGCTTTTCAAGAGTGAGCATTTTTACAGTATTTGTAGTGCAGACCCGGATTACTTCAATGGTAATTTATTGAAATCTCCGCAAGAAATGTTGTCCGAAGCGCTTAGCTTTTTTAAAAGCGATTTGCCTCCATTTGTAGACTCTGCCAATCCTACGATCGTGGAAGTCTACGATCACTTCTTTCGTTTTACGACTTCTTTTCTCTTCAATCGATATGGAGAAGATTCTGGAATGAAAATGTTTTCTCCTCCAAGTGTAGCTGGTTTTCCGGCTTACTATCAAGAGCCTACTTTTGATCAAAACTGGTACAGCGGCGGAACCATTCCCACTCGCTATGGCCTAGGCCAGAAATTGGTCAAAGATTGGAATGTTGGACCCAATATAAAAACGAGAATTGATTCGGTTGCTTATGCTGATTACTTGTCCTCTATAGGGATCGACGTCAGTGTTGCAGATGATTTGCTGGATGAAGTCCTTTATCTTTTTCCTCAGGAAATTTCACAGGACCGACGTGATTTGATTAAAGGGATTTTTCTTGAAAATCTGAGTCCAATCAATTGGTCGCGTTTATGGAAATGCTACGAAGGAGATGCAAGTTTCTGCGAAGTTGGATTTTCTCCGGGTAATGCATCGAGTGTACGACCTCATCTAGACGCATTAATTATTGCAGTATTA
Organism: uncultured Saprospiraceae bacterium; assembly: GCA_938015925.1. GTDB lineage: Bacteria > Bacteroidota > Bacteroidia > Chitinophagales > Saprospiraceae > CALLVY01. The sequence goes on along the minus strand of CALLVY010000900.1, from coordinate 27,738 downwards.
TCGGCACATGAATTCCAATTAAAATAATTCGTAACTGTTTTCAAATAGTTACTATTAAAATATAATAAAATGAAAAGAAGAGATTTTTTTAAGCTCTCGATGCCGATGTTGTCTTCGCCTTTTTTATTGAATTCAACCTTGGCCAGTACTTTTACAAACTTCAATTTACTGAGCACGATAGATTGTGATATGGTCAGAGATCGGTTTCTCGTCATCGTACAATTGAAGGGAGCAAATGATGGTTTAAATACCATTATTCGCCCGGAGTTCGATGCAGAATATAGTATGAAGCGTGCAAATATTAAGATAGATCCTAGCCAGTTATTAATGAGTTCTGAATCTGCTTTTAATGAAATTCGTTTTCATCCAAGTATGGGGGCAATCCGGGATTTGGCAAATGATGGAGCACTTAATGTCATTCAATCGGTTGGTTATCCAACGATGAATCGTTCTCATTTTAAAGCGACTGATTTATGGTTAACAGGAGGAGATGGAAACAATCAATCTTTATCAGAAGGTTGGATGGGAAAATACCTCGAATACGTTTTTGATGGCTATAATGGAACACCCACTCCTTTTATGCCCGATCCCTTAGGAATCCATCTGAAGAGTAAAACTCCTTCCTTGGGTTTTCATACACAAACACCTCCGGGGCATTTAAAAGCAATCAATCTGTCGGTTAAAGATGGCGATCATTACACCGTGTCTTCTGACTATGGTACCAGTAATCAATTTTTTGAAAACTTGAATTGTTCCAATAGAGCAGACTATATGAAGCAACTGGATTTAGAAGCTTCCGCTTATGGTCAAAGGGTGCTCGATAAATATGCACATGGCACCAATAGTGCCGTGGATTATGGAAATTATGATTTGGGCGCTCAATTAAAAACAGTTGCTCGATTGGTCAATGGAGGTTCCAGAACTAAAATTTTCTTAACGGAAATGACTGGTTTTGATACCCACGTTAGTCAGCTTGTACCACACGCCGGACTCTTAGATCACTTGTCTAACTCGGTCGGAAACTTTATGGAAGATTTAGAGAATCTTGGTATTCTAGATCGCTGCCTGATCGTTACGTTCTCTGAGTTTGGTAGAAAATTCCAAAGTAATTCAAGTGGCTTGGGAGGAACGGATCATGGTACTTTGGCTCCAATGATGGTGTTTGGCGCACCTGGAAATATCAATGCAGGAGTAAGTGGGCCAAAACTAGATGTAAGCACCATCGATAATCAAGGTGCGCCAGTAGTGACGCCTACTAATAATGTCGATTATCGAGAGGTCTTTATCTCCATCATGCGACAATGGCTTGGTGCCAATAAAGGGGCTTTGGATAATGCCTTTGGTGTTTACTCCGGACCGGGTGACGAACTAGATTTGATACAAGCTCCAGTAGATGCTTCTCCAAATGCAGAAACGCCATTGTGCTATACCACAGATGCAGAATACGAACATGAATTTACAGTTGTTATACCCGTTTTACCACCTGGGCCAGGACAGACCGATCCACCTTTGGTAGAAATTACCGCCTGTGATTATGTGGATTTAAAACCTGGTTTTCATGCGCCCTATGGTTCCAATGTACACATCTATCCATTGGAGTGTCCACCAGATGCCGTCTATCCGGTGGAATGTCCTCCACCAACAGTTGTTGGCAATAATATGATGGCCGTTTTCTCTCCTGATATGTTGGAAATAATTGAAACCAATAAGGTGCTCTACACCAGGGTAGAAGAAAGAGGCGAAGCCATTGCCTTGGTAGAAAAAGTGGAGGAGGAAGAAAAAGTAAAGATCAATGTTTTTCCAAATCCAACTTCGGATTACCTAATGGTTCGGTTCAATCTAAGAGAAGGAGAAAAACAAGTTCGACTGGATATCTTGGATACCAGTGCTCGAGTCATGCCGGTCCGAGTTCCAGCGATGCAACAATCTTCTACCATGTATGAAGTCCAGATCAATGTCTCTGATTTAAGTAGTGGTACTTATTATCTGAGGTATCAATCTGAGAAAATGGTGGAAACATTCAAGTTTATAAAAATTTAATCTTTTTATAAAGTTTTTAACACGCTCTTATTTAATTAATGGCTTGACCTGTAAGGAGGTTGAGCCATTTTTTTATTAAGACTCAAAGAGGAGAGAAGGGAGAAATAGAAAGGGCCTACTCAGTAGAGCAGACCCTTTTATAGGAAATAATATTTTAATCAATTTCTATTTTTATACGACTTCATGGCTTATCTGGAAATGATAAACTTTCTTCGCGTAACTTCTCTATCGTTTTGAACCAGTACCAGGTATTGTCCAGATGGCAATAAATCTACTTCTAATTCAAAGTTATTGATCCCTTTTGAAATCTCCAATTCACGGTATTGTAGTCTTTGTCCTTGGCTATTGAAAACGCTCAATTCAATACTCGTGTTTTTTTGTCCGATCACTTGTACATTGGTTTGATTGCCAAATACAGGATTGGGAAAAACAGGACTCACTTCTGCATATCGATCTCCTCTGATTTGAGCCGTTTTCAATGGAGAAGTTTGACCACCTCCGGTTCGGTCTCGATTGACCAAACGATAATAATAGGTAATATTTTTTTGCAAATCTTTGTCGACAAAAGAATAGGCAACCGCTCTGGAAGAAAAACCTTGACCTTCTTCCCAGCCAATACTTTCAAATTGACGACCGTCTGTACTTCTCTGAATATCAAAACCAAGATTGTCAATTTCTGTAGCCGTAACCCACTCCAATAAAATGCTTTCCTCTTGGGCACTAACTTCAAAGGACTCGAGTTCGATTGGTGCAGCAACACCCAAAGAAGAACATTGTCCCGAAATGATTCCATCAGTATCACCAACTTCCTGCAGTGCTATCCGAGTCACCATGATACTATCAGGAGTAGAAGTAATGCCATCATCGGTTACCGTAAAGTTTAAAAAACCCAAACGATTGTCAGGTAAGTATTTGAATATAATTTGCCAATCTCCAGCGGCTAAATCGAGATATTCTCCAGAGCCAGAGATATCTTCCGTACCGTCAAAACTTACACCATCCGGTACATTCATCAATTCACCACCTACGGTATAGACATTCACCAAGGTATTATAAGCCAATATTTTTGAACCCGTAAAGTAATGGAGAATGCCAAACTCATCAGAGGATAGATTGCCATCTACATCAAAGTTGGTCCAAAAAGGAGCGGTGGAAGTAATAGAAGGATTCGGGCTATTGCATTGAGCAAAAGAAGACTGTACTGTAAGACCATTACCCAATAAAAAAATAAGACCGATTAATAGGGTTTTACGAAAAGCCGTATGGGAACAAGCTTTCGCAAAGACGTTTAAGCTTCGCATGGTTAGAATGTTGTTGTAAGTTTTGGTAATAGTGGTTATTAGGGAGGACGAGGGTTTGAAGGGATTTGAACTGTCTGCAAGATAAGGCTTTATCCAAGGTTTTCCAATACCCACTTAAGGGGATAATGCACATGACTAAAAGTCTAATATATCTAGTTTTTAGGATAGGAAATCTTACAGAATCGGAAGAAAAGTCCAAAATAAGTAAAAGCTTAAGCTCTAAATACTTAATTTTACTATCCAATCGTTAATCATTTAGCTAAATTAATGCTAATTTACCGTCACCACCAACCCTGATTTTTTACTACAAAACCAACAATTCCCGTATATATGCGCAGGATTTTGCTGCTCCTTTTTGTTTTTTCTATTCATCATCTTCTGGCACAGGAAACGACCTTTCCCATCAAACTCAATCAAAAATGGGGTTTAATGAACGCTTCTGGTAATGTACTGGTAGAGCCACTTTATGATGCATTAGGGGAATTTAAAAAATACAATTATGCCGTTATGCAAAGGAACGGCAGGGTAGGATTGATCAATCGGGCAGGGAAAGAACTGGTGCAACCGCTCTACGATGATCTCCGACTGTTGGATTCCACCTTGTTTGCGGTAAAGATTGAAGATGGCTGGACCGTCATTAATCTGGAGGGAAGAGTTGTTCTGAATCGCCCTTATGAAAGAGTGCAAGTTTGGAACAAGCGCTATCTGGGGTATATGACCGATCGTAAATGGGGAATTATAGACATTGATGGCAATCAAATTGCTCCGCCCATCTACGATCACATTTCCTATCTCGAGGAGGGATATTTTGTAGTCAGCGAAGAAGGTTTTTTTGGTTTAATCGATATTACCGGCAAAGAGATCATTCCATTGGAAGCCCAAAAAGTCATGGTCTACAATGACGACTTCTTTTTATTCCAGAAAAATAAATTGTGGGGCGCTAGAAATCGCAATGCCGAACTTTTATTAGAACCAGAATTTAACAACCTCCAAAAACTCAACGATAATTTTATCAAACTCTACAAGAAGAATAAAGTTTCCCTATTCTCTATCGCAGCGAGTACCATTATCACTGGAGAAGAATATGATGATTTCTATGCCTTCAACTCCAATAGTGTTTTAGTCAAACGAGAACGAGTCCTTGGTTTATTGGATCAAAATGGAAAACCAATCCTCCCCATTGAATACAACGAAATCCTTCCTTTTGGAGAACAGATGTATCGAGTTAATCTCAAAATGAAATGGGGCGTCGTCGGCCGCAATGACGAAATCATCATCCCTTTCGAATACCATTATATTGCTCCCCCAAAAGGATTGGTTTGTCAGGTCAGAAAAGAACGATTTGTAGGGGTCTTGAATATCCGCGGAGAAGTCCTTGTGCCGACCGAATTCAATACGATAGAATTGACCGACCGCCAAGCGAAAGCGCACCTCGGCGAAGCACTTACCGTTTATCATTTTGATGATCAAGGTGGATTAGAAGATGAAAGTAATTTCAATAAGCATTTTACCATAACCATTGGTGGCTCCAAAAGAAAACGCAATTTTAGAAGATTGGATTCGGAAGAGGAAGAATCTTACCTCCTCGATGATTTCGAATGGTTTTATTCTTCCCAGGCAGACCGCTGGGGCTTACGTCGTCGCGATGACGGAGCCATTCAGATCAAACCTACTTTTAATTGGATTCGCATAGAAAGAGATCATGGTTTTACCATTGTAGGAATTGAAAAATCTAATTTCTATGATTTTGAATGGACCAAGTTTAGCTTCGAAATGATCTATGGATTGGTCAATAATGATGTAGGTTTACTGGTTACCAAAATGGATTTGTTAGATGTGCGATTATCGGATTTTGATAAAAATTATCCATTGGCGCGTTGTGTATTTAGCAGTGGTTTACATGGTTTGATTTCTCCCAAAGGAGTCATTGCCCAAAAGGATTATACCTTCATCGGCGACTTCAAAGATGGTATGGCCAGAATGAGTGCCAAAGGAAATCTCTCTGGAAGTTTTAAAAGCAAAGATAAGGGACTTGGAGATTTGAGTACCTACCTCAATAAATTGTGGAGTCCCAATTACATGATCGATTATACCTTGTACGATCAAGAATTTGAAACAGATGCGGTCCTTACTTGTGAAGATTGTATCTGGGGATTTTTGGATACCGCTGGCCAGGTGATTGTCAAAGAGAAATATGAATTTGCCCAAGAGTTTTGGAACGAAATTGCTTTGGTGAAATTAAAAGGAAAGTGGGGGAGTATTAATCGCTATGGAGAAGAATTATTGCCTTGTCGATTCGATGGATTAAAATTTTTAGAAAATACCAATGGACAAATTTTACAACTCTCTTCCAATCGCCAAAAATACGGATTGATCGATACCTTGGGGCAAGTGAGAGTCGATTTGGCTTATGATGAAATTGGTGCTTTTAAAGAAGGACGACTGGCCGTAAAAAAAGGAGGACTTTGGGGCTTCGTCGATCAAGATGGAGTAGAGGTTATCCCCTGTCGCTTTCGCCGAGTCAATTATTTCAATGAAGGCTACGCCATGGTTCGACTAAAACAACAATGGGGCGTAATCGATAAAGAAGGAAAAGTAGTCGTCGATTTCCGCTTCCAAAAACTCGGTAATTTTAATCAAGGACTCGCACCTGCAAGAGAGAAATATAAAAGTGGTTACATCAACCACACCGGCGAATATGTCATCGAACCAAAATTTGACAAAGCCTTTTCCTTCGAAAAAGGAGTAGCCAGAGTGGTGAAAAATGGAAAATATGGCTTGATCAACCCCGAAGGAAAATTTGTATTGTCGCCTCAATATTCCCGCATAGACGCCTTTAATGAAAATGGAACAGCAGTCGTTCAATTTGGTAAAAGAAATATCCGCTATGGCTTAATCAATGCTGTCGGAAAAATGATCTCTACCCGTGCCTTCCGAGTCATCGAACCCTACCATGAAGGAATGGCCGCTGTGAAATACAAAGATAAATATGGCTTTATTGATACCCGCGGTTACCTGGTAGTCAATAACCTCTACACCAAAGTCGGCCCTTTTGTAGAAGGCAAAGCGATGGTGCAAATCAATGGCCTTTGCGGATATATCGACAAAAAAGGCAATGAAATTATTGAACCGCAATACTCACAATGTCTCGACTTTGAAGAAGGGAAGGCAGTTGTTTATAAAGGCTATAAAAATGGTGGGATCATCGATTCACTAGGCAATGAAATCCTCGAACCGAGTGTCAATAGACTCTATGGATTCAAGGAAGGTCGCGGCTTAGTTAGAGATGAAAAATACCGATTTTATTACATCACCGATGAAGCTCGTTTATACGATGGCTACTACGAAAAAGCCAGTGAATTTCAACATGGAATCGCAGTCGTCCAATCCGCCGGAAAGTGGGGCGTTATCAATCAAAAAGGCCTGCCTTTGATTCCCCCAAAATACGATCAAATCGAGGAATTTGAAGATGGTTTTGCCAGAGTTCGCATCAAAACGGTCAGCGGCCTTTCCGATCTCACCGGAAAAATCCTGATAGAACCCAATTACGAATACATTTCCTATGCTGGTCAAGGGTTGTTTAGAGTCGAAAAAGGCGATCGCCTGGGCTACTTTAATTCCAACGGAAAATGGATCTGGGAACTTAGAAAATAGACTTATAATAAACGATTTTATAGTCAGGTATTCAGTTTATAATCAAGGTTTCTAAATAAAAGCGTACATTTGCCTTCAGCAATAGGGTTTATTCTAATGCCTTTTGTAAGGGTAAAATAAATCCTGATAAATAGCGATTTTGAAGATTTTAAAAATTGCTACTTACTCGTAAATTAATCACCTTTTAAATTAACAATATTATGCGTTGGCAAGGAAGAGAAAAAAGCGATAATGTAGAAGACCGAAGAGGAGGAGGAATGGTAAAAACAGGAGCAGGAATTGGTATCGGTACCATAGTCGTTTTCTTACTAGTGACTTTTTTGGGGGGCGATCCCTCTCAAGTTATTTCCCAAATGCAACAGCCCGCTACCCAGCAACAAACAGGGGGAGCAGCGAATGACGGAAATGATGAATTGGCAGCATTTGTCAGTGTGGTTTTAAAAGAAACAGAGGACGTTTGGAATAAGCTTTTTTCAGAACAATTGAATGCCCGATATGAAGAGCCTTCAATGGTACTTTTCTCTGATCAGGTACAATCCCGTTGTGGATTGGCGAGTTCAGCGACCGGGCCTTTTTATTGTCCAGGAGATGATAAACTTTACATTGACTTAGATTTTTATCGGGAGCTGAAAAATCGTTTTAAAGCACCAGGAGATTTTGCCATGGCATTTGTAGTAGCTCATGAGGTGGCACACCATGTTCAAAATCAAATGGGGATTATGCAGAAAGTACAAGCACAAAGACCTCGTTTGAGTAAAGAAGAAAATAATGCTTTGTCTGTTCGTCTAGAATTACAAGCGGATTTTCTAGCAGGAGTTTGGACACACCATGCTCATAAAATGAACAACATCTTGGAAAACGGCGATATCGAAGAAGCCATTAGAGCAGCAGAAGCCATTGGTGATGATGCCATCCAATTACAATCTCGTGGTTATGTAGTACCGGAGTCTTTTACACATGGTACCTCCGAGCAGCGAATGCGTTGGTTTGCCAAAGGCCTGAAATCTGGCAACCTGATAGAAGGAGATACCTTCGGTATCCCGTATGGCCAGTTATAAACGTCAGCGCGCAATATGACGCTTAGTACGCATCACTTAGAAAAAGCATCCGGATAGCCTTCGGATGCTTTTTTTGTTTTAAGCAGATTAAACTTTAAAAAATACCTGCTTTGGATTGAACCCATTCCCAATCTCGGTGTATCCAACTATTATAATCACTACATTTAAAAAAATCATTTAGAAATGAATAAATATACTTGGCTCTTTCTCTTCTTGGCACTCCCATATTCGAACTTCGCTCAAAAAGCGGAACCCATCCAACGGATCACCAGAGTAGAAAAAGACCTCAACTATTTTCAGGAACAAAGTGAACTCTGGGGAGCGATTACCCAAAAAACACCCACCAATAGCGAAGCTTGGCTCAATTATTTTACCGCAGCTCGCTACGCCAATATGTATACCAGAACAGAAAACAAACCTTATGACATAGCGACTATCGTTGCCAATGCAAAAAAAGCCGCTCCCAATACCTACGAGGTTTATTTTATGGAAGCTTGGCACCTCGGCAGAAAACCTGGTTATTTTGACTTGATCGAAAAAGCTTATGCCTTAGATCCAGATCGTCCAGATACTTTTGGAGACTTTGTATCCCATTACGAGATGAATGGCGATCAAAAGCGCATGAAAGAGTTTAGTGATAAATGGTACCACAGTAAGGATCACTCTCCTGGCTTGGCTGTTTGGAATTACAATATGTTGATTGGTTTAGAGCAAAATGCAATCCTTTTTACCAATGGCGATAATGATACTTATCCAGCTTGGATTCTCCAGCAAAGCAGTGGTGTGCGCAAAGATGTCAAGGTCTTGAATAGTTCCTTGATCTTGGTCAAGTCATATCGGGATATGCTGTTTAAAGAAATGGGATGTCCGAATTTTACCATCACTATGGAAGAAGCGGGTGGACGAATGGAAATGCAAAAAGCCATTATTGACCACTTTATCAATCATGCAAATCGACCCGTTTATTTTGCGATTTCTATTGGCAGAGATTTGCGGAATCTAATGGCTGACGATTTGTATTTGGAAGGTATGGTACTTCGTTTTAGCAAAGAGGCTTACGATAATATAGCAGTGCTGCGAAAAAATTACGAACAACATCTGAGAACAGATCAGTTTAAAACGCCTTTGTATAAAGACCCCGCGGCAAGTGTTCTCAAAAGAGCCAATCTAAATTACCTGCCCTGTCTGATCAAATTATTGGAACATTATCGGGAAGAAAATAATACGGCTAGAGAATTATTGGTCAAAGAACAAATCAAGGCGGTAGCTACGGCTGGAGGGAGAGCGGATCAGATCGATAGTTTTTTGAAATAGGAGAGCGGAATGGAAAACTCAAAGGAGGATTTTATTCCTTCAATAAGACTTGAACGGAAGAAATCAAAGAATCAAAATAAATAGCACTATTGGGTTTATTTAGAAAACAATATGAAATAAAAAGCGATGAGGCTTTAATGGTTCTTCTGCAAAGAGGGGACCATTCGGCCTTTGGCGAATTGTACAATAGGTACTCCGTCAAAATGCATCGTTACTTTTATCGCATGTTGGGACAAGACGAAATCTTAGCGAGTGATCATACCCAAGATTTATTTTTACATGTCCTGGAAAGGCCTCAACTTTTTGATGCCAAGCGCCGGTTTTCTACTTGGCTTTACGCCATTGCTTCCAATCGATGTAAAAACGTCTACCGCGCCTGGAGTCGAAAACCCGCTACCTTAGAATTAGCGGATCGACCCATTGTCGCAAAGGAAATAAGTCCACCCGAAAAATTAGATAGCGCTATTTTTAATGATGCTTTGCAAAAAGCAATCAGTACTTTACCCGATGTCCAAAAAGAATGTTTTATCCTGAGATATCAAGAAGAGTTGTCGATTAAGGAAATAGTTGAAATCATTGAATGCCCGGCAGGAACGGTCAAGTCCCGGCTCCATTATGCGCTAAAATATTTAGCCAATAATTTGCAAGCATTCAATCCAAAACCTTCAGAATTATGAGTTTAAATAAAAATAATTGGGATGTAGAAAAATTCCTGCAAACCAGAGCTTTTAGCGAACTTAACGCAGCACAACAAGCCTTTGTTTTACAAAGCATCTCTGAAGCCGAATACCAAAGTCAACGTTGGGTCTTACTGGAAAGTAAAGATTTTTTCGCCAATGATAGCATCCCTCCAGCGCCCACGCTCGAACAAGTGATGGCCCGACGACCTGGTCCACAAAAACAAAGTGGCTTCTTTTCTTTTTTCGAAAAAGTGACGAACCTGCATGTTCCAGTTTGGCAATTGGGAATGGCCATTATCTGTGGTTGGATCTTCGGACAATGGAATGCCACTCAAGAAAAATCCAACCTTGGAATCGTTCCGCAAATTGTCTATCAGACGGATACGATTGTCCGAGAAATTCCTATTTATATCGGTCTGGGCAAGCAGGCTTACGCTGCCTTAGTCGATAGTCAAGACCAAAAAATTGCTTCGCAAAACCAGCAACCTATAAAGAAAAAAGACGCTAATATACGTCGATCGACAAGTGTCTCCGTTGCTCGCGATCGAGAATTGTTTGAATTGGCAGTAGGAATGCAGTAGCATATAAAATGCCTAAATGTGGACGAAGCCAACGCTCGATTTGGTCTGTTTACTAGCAGTCAAAAACTTTGTCTTCTGCTAAACTAAGTTCGCAATAAGAAGGCTTGAAAAGCCGCCCATTAACTTAAATCTCAGCTTTCTCCTGTAAGCTGCGAAAAAACGCTTATTTTTACCGAAACAAAATTCCATTGCATGAATAAGTTTCGCTTCCTTACCCTTCTTCTAATCCTCTCTTTCGCTTTTTCATTAAATGCACAAGGGCCCAAAGTCTTGTCTGTTTCTCCGCTTAATATGGCTATGGTGAATCCTGAGAATTTAGAAATTCAAATTGATTTTGACCAAGCGCTAGACTTGACGACCGTAGATGTCAGTACCTTTAAAGTCTTTGGTCGTTGGACAGGACCAAGGATTGATTTGACGATCAGTATGGACAATGAGGACAAACAGGTGACGCTACTTATGGATACGCAAGCAGATCCATTCAATGCTGGCGAATGGGTAACGGTTTCCTTAAATAAAGGAATTAAAGGCGCCAATGGAGAGTTTATGAGTAAAGGTTTTTCCTGGAATTTTTGGATCGAAACCAAGACAGGTTCCTTGATTCAAGAGAAAACAAAAACCATTGAATTGAGGCAGGCCGGGGAAACTTGGTTACAAACCTACGGAGCTTATGCGGGAGATTTAGACAATGATGGCTTTTCGGATTTGACGATAGTCAATGAAAACACGGATGACCTAAGAATTTTATTGAATGATAAAACAGGAGATTATAAAGCAAGCGACCTGGAAGTTTATCCAATGGGAGAAGCGACGCCAAGTCCAAATGAAGGAGCTGATTTTAATTTTGATGGAGATATTGACTTTGCAGTGTGTACAGCACATGATAATGAACTGCGGGTCTTATTTGGAGATGGAGAAGGAAGTTTTTATCAAAAAGACGATTATACAACAGGTACGAATGCCCGAGGTTTGGCAGTGCTGGATTTTAATGGCGATGGGGCAGAGGATATCGCCATTGCGAATCGGGGGACAAGCAATATGACTTTGTTTGAGAATGATGGATCTGGTGAGTTTTCAAGTATCAATATAGATTTCGATTTATCCGGAGAAGGCGAATCTGGTCTAGTTGCTGTAGACGGTAACAATGATGGAATGATGGATTTGTTTGTTGGCAATTACACCAGCCAAGAGGTAGCCTTTTTGCAAGGCGATGGAAGCGGTGGTTTTTTTGTGAGCTCCAAAACATCTTTAGGAGGAGAAGACAGGCCGTGGATGCTTGCCGCCGGAGATTTTGATGGCGATGGTTTTGCGGATGTTGCTTCCGCCAATGCAGAAGGAAATTCCGTTACCATTTTACTAAACGATGGGAATAGCAGTTTCCAAAATTTCCCACTCCGTCTTACTCATCCCGATGGATTGTTTCCTTTAGCAATTGATGCCGGAGATTTGGATGGCGATGGCGATTTGGATTTGCTAGTCAGTTATTATTCCTCTGTCTCTTATATTGTTTTTGAAAATGATGGTACTGGAAACTTCCAAGCTGCCACCGTTTTAAAAGCTAGCAAAAATGCTTCTTGTGCGATTCTTCACGATCGCGATAATGATGGAGACTTAGACATTAGTGCCACCGATGAAGGAGATGACCTTCTTTTCCTTTTTGAAAATAAAGAAATTGAAAATAATGTTCGCTCAATAATCGAATCGCTCAATTCTTTGACGATGAGTCCCAATCCCTATAGAGAAGAAGTGCAAATCGAGTTTGAATTGGAAGAGTCAGAAAACATGAAATTGGAAGTATTGGATATCGAAGGAAAACATGTGATCACTTTATGGGAAGGCAAATTGTCGCCAGGCAAACGCCAGTGGATGTGGGATGGCCACAATGCTCTGGGGTATGAAGTCAGTACTGGAGTATATATCGTACAGATGACCTTGGGGAAAAAATTGCTTTCTGAGAAATTGATCAGGAAATAAAAAAAGCCTCTTTTCAATGGAGAACTTGCTGCAATCCTATACACTGAAAAAGAGGCCTTAGATAGAGAGTGTTGTAGTTTTTCGTCGCTTTAATTTTGTAACAAACTCTGAAAAGTGTTTTTATATTTTTTGTTGTTTTTAAAATGTTTTAGCTTTATTTGTTAATCTATCAACAAGATAGGCAAGCCTTGCTTCCGCTTCAAATTAGATTTTTCCTAAATGTCAGGTTTCTGAATTTCGCTTCTAAGAATTTTAAATTAATGTCCCTGCTCCAATTTAGTTCTCACGGTATTTACTGCCCCGTAGCAGACTTCCACATCGATCCCATTCGAAAGGTGCCCAAAGCTTTGATTACCCACGGCCACTCCGATCATGCCCGCAAGGGAATGGGACAATACCTTTGCAGCGATTTAGCCAAACCTACTTTAGTACATCGGATGGGGAAACAGTATCCGATCAACAGCCTGCCTTTTGGCGAAGAAATCTCCATCAACGGAGTGAAAATTTCTTTTCACCCTGCCGGTCACATCATTGGTTCTGCGCAAATTCGCCTCGAATACAAAGGGGAAGTCGCCGTTGTCAGCGGAGATTATAAAATTCAGGACGACGGACTCACGCAGGCTTTTGCTCCCGTACCTTGCCATACCTTCGTTACGGAAAGCACTTTTGGACTTCCTATTTACCGATTTCCTTCACAAGACCTTGTCTTTGAGGAGATTAACCAATGGTGGCAGGAAAACCAAGAAATGGGAAAAGTCAGTATTCTGATGGCTTATTCCCTAGGGAAATCTCAACGAATTTTGCAGTATTTAGATCCATCTATAGGTCCAATCTACTGTCATAGCTCCATTCAGGTGGTCAATGAGATCATTCAAGCACAAGGCGTTCCTTTGAAAAACTCCCTGCCTTTGGAAGAAAACCTCCATAAGGAAGCCTTGAAAGGCGCTATGATCATTGCACCTGCTGGTGCGCTAAAAGGGGATTGGTTAGATTTGGTCGAGCCCTTTGTCACCGGTGCTTGTTCTGGCTGGACGGCCAGTCGCAAAGGAGGGTTTGGGCCCAGTGCAGATCGCGATTTTCTGCTTTCGGATCATGCCGATTGGGAAGGACTTAATTTAGCGGTGAAAGAATGTGGCGCAGAGAAAGTTTACGTCACGCATGGCTATGATGAAGTTTTTAGTCGATGGCTACTAGAGCAGGGGATTGATGCGGAAGTTTTGGAATTGGACGCCTGAGTCATGAAAATTTTTAGAGCACCAACTTTTTCGCCTGCAATGCTTTGCCAAAAAACAAACTCCCTTGTTGAGCAAAAGCCTCCGGCGATCCCGTTGTCAAAAATTCCACACTAGCATTTTGAGTACAGCATTGATCCATCTCTGGATGACGCTGCAAATAGTCAACTAAGCTATTCGCTACAATTTCACCTTGGGTTAAGATTTGAATTCCAGGATTTAAATGCGCTTGAATTTTAGCCAATAGGAGCGGGTAGTGGGTGCAAGCGAGCAATAAGGTGTCCATCTTTGGTGCCGCCAATTGTATGCGGTCTAAATGCTGCTTGATGAAATAGTCGGCACCAGGAGAGAGGTGCTCCATATTCTCTACGAGCGGAACCCACATGGGGCAGGCTTCCTGTACCACATTTACCTGCGGAAAAAATTTATGGATTTCGATGAGGTAAGATTCGGAAGCCACGGTGCCTGGCGTTGCCAGAATACCTACCTCCTTACTTTTGGTATAATTACCGATCAGCTCAGTAGTTGGGCGGATGACGCCCAATACCCGGTGATGTCCTTCTAGTTGGGGTAATTGTTGTTGTTGAATGCTCCGCAGCGCTTTGGCGCTGGCGGTATTACAAGCCAAAATAACCAAGCGACATCCTTTGGCAAAAAGTGCCTGTACGCATTCCCAGGTATATTGGTAAACGGTCTCGAAACTTCGCGTACCATAAGGTGTCCGCGCATTATCTCCCAGATAGATATAATCGTATTGTGGACTTTGCTTCCAAATTTCTTTAAAAATCGAAAGACCTCCATATCCAGAGTCAAATATACCGATCGGGCCGCTTTGCTTGTCCATTCTTGTAGAACTATGCGACTGCTGTTCCCAGCAATTTTTCTCTTTGTTTTTTGATATTGTCCGACTTTAAGTAATCATCAAAATCCAACAAACTATCAATGATCCCATTTGGTGTGATCTCGATGATTCGGTTGGCAACCGTTTGGATCAACTGGTGATCATGAGTGGTGAAAATCATATTTCCTTTAAAATCTTTCATCCCGGTATTCAGTACCGTAATCGATTCCAGGTCAAGGTGATTCGTAGGTTCATCGAGCAATAAGAAGTTTGGTCTTTGCAACATGATCTTCGACAACATACAACGGACCTTTTCTCCTCCAGAAAGAACACTTGACATTTTATTCACCTCTTCTCCTGAAAACAACATTCTACCCAAAAAGCCTCGAATAAACTGTTCGTCTTTATCGGTAGAATATTCCCGCAGCCAATTGATCAAATCCTGATCTTTGTCTTCTGTAAAAAATGCATGATTGTCATTAGGAAGGTAATCCCAAACGATGGTTTGACCAAATTCGATGGTTCCGGTATCTGCTGGCACTTTGCCCGAGACAACTTCATAAAAAGCAGTTATCGCAGAAGAATCCCCCAATAAAACAATCTTTTCACCGTGGTTCATGGTGATGTCTAAGTTTTGGAAGAAGTAATCTCCCGCTTCATTTTTCTTGCTGAGTTTGGTGAGTTTTAGGATTTGGTCTCCTGGTTCGCGTTCTGGTTGGAAAGCAATAAAAGGGTACTTTCTACTAGAAGGACGAATATCTTCGAGGTTCAATTTCTCTAATGCTTTCTTTCTACTCGTAGCCTGACGCGACTTCGAAGCATTGGCACTAAAGCGAGAGATAAATTCCATCATCTCTTTTCGCTTCTGCTCTGTCTTTTTGTTTTTGTTGGCAATTTGAGAAGCCATCAACTGGCTAGACTCATACCAGAAAGTATAGTTACCAGTATAAATACGAATGGATTTAAAATCAATATCTACCACATGCGTACAAACCATATCCAGGAAATAACGATCGTGAGAAACCACGATAACGGTATTTTTAAAGTCCGCTAAAAAATCAGCTAACCAAGTGGCAGTATAAGCGTCCAAATCATTCGTAGGCTCATCGAGTAGAAGGATATCTGGATTGCCAAAGAGCGCTTGCGCCAGTAATACTTTTACTTTTTCAGAACCCGTTAGTTCTTTCATCTTCTTATTGTGAAGATGCTCTTTAATGCCCATGTTGCTCAACAATTCTGCGGCATCACTTTCGGCTTCCCAGCCTCCCATTTCTCCGTAGGTATTTTCGAGATCAGCAGCTCTTAGTCCTTCAGCATCGGTCGCTTCAGGATTCATGTAAATGGCATTCTTCTCCTCTTGGATGTCGTACAGTTCCTTATAGCCCATGATCACGGTATTGAGTACTTCAAATTCCTCAAATTCAAAGTGATCCTGTTTTAGGACGGCCATTCTTTTACCAGGTTCCAAGCTTACGCTTCCACGATTAGGGTCTATTTCTCCAGAAAGGATTTTAAGGAAAGTAGATTTTCCAGCACCATTGGCACCAATTACACCATAACAATTACCGAGTGTAAATTTGACATCCACTTCGTCGAATAAAACTCTCTTTCCGTATTGAAGTCCTAAGTTATTAACTGTAAGCATGTTATAATCCCTTTTTTAATGTTTTAATTGAAGTCTAAATCTAGCTTAGGTAGAAATAGGCTGCAAAGGTAGGAATTAATTAGGGAAAGCAAGGCTTTCACAGAGGGAACAATGCAGCAAAATCTTAGCGTTTTCCTTCTGCTCGCTGCTTGATCGCTTGGTTAAATGCAATAAATCCTGCTTCGGTTTGGGCTCCAATCAAAGCCAAAAGAGGTCTTACCAATATTCCACTAAAATTTTCGCCATGAATCAATTGCGTTTCTGTATCGCTAATGGCTTTTAATTGGAAATAATGTTCTCCATCAAATAGTCCGGTGAAAAATAATTTTCCTCTCCATCTAAATTCTTCTTTGTCTTTTGCAATCAATACTTCTGGTGTGAAATGTTGTAGACTTTGGCCTTCCAATTGGATGCTTACTTTTAGGGGGCTACCGACTGCTGCCTTGCCGGAAATTTGAGTGACAAATGGGTTCCACTGTGGATAAGCGTCAAAATCCATAAGGATTTGCCAAACTTGTGCTGCATTGGCTTTGATATTGATAGATTGCTGAATGCTTTTCATCATTAGAATGTTTTTGTTAATTAATATTGATAAGACAAATATCAGGGGAATGCGAAGCGAAAAACTGACACTTGCCGCCAGAGAATAGATAATTGGTGACAAGCGAAAAATTAATTACATTTGACGATGACATTTAATGGCCGTTTTGTTTTGAACATGATAGAATTTGCTGCGATGCAAGGAGCCAATCGCCAGGAGCTTTTAGAATTGACGAATCTGAAAGCAGAAGCCTTGAGTGAGGAAGAATGTAAGCTAGATGAGGCGGTGTATAATAATGTGGTGGAACGGATTGAAAAATTGACCGGAGATACTTTTTATGGCTTGCACCTGGGCGAACAATTGAACCTTTCAGCAGCAGGATTGATTAGTCAGATTTCTCAAACGAGTAGTACGGTAAAAGAAGCATTGGAATTGTGTTGCGAATTTGCCAGCTTGGGTTGCCGCGCATTGCCATTGGTTTTGACCGAAGAGCAGGAGCGGTATAAGCTTTCTTTAAGTCCAGATCCTTTATGGCTCCAAAACTCTCCAATCAGCGTTCGGCATACCATTGATGGATATGTCGCTTTTTCCTTGCGCCAGTTTCATACCCTGACGCGACAAAAGTATTTTCCCTTAGCCATTCATTATGTAGGCGAGCGGATAAAAGGAGCAGAAGAATATTTCCGCGTATTCAATTGTGAAGTGAAATTCAATCAAAAGGAGTATGCTCTTTTCTTCGAAAAAGCGCAAATTCATTTGCCTATCGTGACAAGCGATTATAGCCTCTTACGGATTTTGGTGGCACATGCCAATGAGAAGGTAATAGCGATGCAGGCGGATGCAGGTTTTTATGCTGCGGTAAAGAAATCCATCGTCAATCTGGTGAAACCAGGTTTTCCAACGATTCAGCAAGTCGCCGCGAATCTCAATATCAGTGTACGAACTTTACAAAGAAAACTAAAAACGGAAGGACATAGCTTTAAAGAATTGATGGAAAATCTGCGGAAAGATTTTGCCATTAGTTATTTAAAAGATCCGAACTTAAGTATCAATGAGATTGCTTATTTATTGTCCTATTCGTATGCCACTGCTTTTATTCGATCCTTTCGACGATGGAGTGGCCATTCTCCAAAACAATACCGACAAGTCAAGTTGGGTTTGATTTAAAATTAGGACCAAAGTATAAATCATGGACTCAGAAAAAAATACGAAGGCTCTCTCTTTTGAGTTTAGAACCGCCGAGCTGGACGATGTTCCCCAACTCACCCAATTAGGCATGGCTTCCTACGGACCATTCCAAAAAGTCTTGGCGCCAGAAAATTGGCCGCAGATGGAGCGATTTATTAGTACCGAACAATCTTACATCGATTTATTGGCCATTTCCAAATGCTTTGTGTGTCAATCCGGAAAGCAAATCATTGGAATGGCATTTTGGGTGCCGCGAGGAAATCCTACGGCTATCTTTCAGGAAGATTGGAGTTATATCCGCATGGTAGGCGTTCATCCTGATTTTCGAGGAAATAGTTTGGGGAAAAAATTGACGCAAATGTGTATTGATGCAGCTATTGAAAATAAGGAAGAGACCTTGGTTTTGCATACCTCAGAGTTTATGGCAGCTGCGCGCAAAATCTATGAAGACATGGGGTTTATTCAGGTAAAAGAATTGCCACGCATTTTTAATAAGAAATATTGGCTTTATCAGATGGATTTGTGAGAAACTAAAGCAAGACTTTAGGTCAAAAGACATTTCTAAAGTCTCTCGAAATAGTAATTTTTAGCCGAAAAAAAGTCCTCTAGCTTTCGAATCTGCTTTTTTTTGGAAAAAAATGCCTTAAATGTCCGTGAACACCTTAATTTAGGGCATCATCAATTCTATTACTCAACTTAAATTAGAAAATCAAGAAATAATGAAACAAACTTTTACCTTAATTATTCTTTTGTGTCTCACCTTCAATTCCTATTCTCAGGTCTTGTTTAGTGAAGACTTTAATGACGTTACCCTTAGTAATGGTGCGGCTATGATGCCAAATGGTTGGATAACGGAAAACAAAGATGGACAAACAGCAATTAATGTTCCTTCCAATTTTCCCTTTAACTTAGCTCAATACAATACAGCTGCCTGGGCGGTTACCGATTTTGAATTGGGAAATAATAAAGCAGCGATCAGTACCGGCATAAACGGGCCTATAGATGATATCACAGACCGATGGTTGATCAGCCCTAAGGTCTCTGGAATTACAAATGAAACCTTTTTGTTTTGGAGAGGTTTTACCACAGATTATAATAACAAGGACAAATGTGATATCTGGGTAACTTCTACGATCGCTGGTGCCACACCAACTTCCGCTGATTTTCTCGCAGACCCTTTACAAAAATTAGAATCTATTCGAATGACTCCTGATGAGTTTACCACCTATGTGGCCGATTTGGGAGATTTTGCAGGAAAAGATATTTACTTCGCTGTTCAAAGCAAATCTTTCACTCCAGCAAAAGTTATCCTTGATAATTTTGTGGTAAAAGTTGCAGAAAGAGATGATCTCGAAATAGAAAGCTTGGCCATGGAAACTTATTTTTTAAGTGGCCCTAATAAGGTCGTAGCGAATGTAATGAGTGTAAGTCCAGATCCAATTACTAGTATTACGATGAGCTATCAGGTAGATGGTGCTGGACCAATCGTTACAGAAACTTTTGCTGTCGATTTAATGGATATCGTTGATAGAGAGGTAATCGAATTTACCGAAAAAGCGAATATGGACGAAGGAGGACATGATGTTGAAGTGTGGATAGAAAAAGTAAATGGAAATGATGATACCGTTATGGAAAACAATTCCAAAACAGCTTTCACCAGTTTGATGGATGACGCTCCAAAGAAAAGAATATTGATTCAGGAATACACCGGAGCTTGGTGCGGATTCTGCCCGGATGGAACGCTTATTCTCGAAGAGCTGACTAAGAATGATAATCGTTACGTCCCTGTAGCAATTCATACTGGAGACGAAATGGAAATTCCTGATGGAGCGACCATCGCTGACGCTGCGACTAGTTCTTATCCAAGTGCTAGTTTTGATTTCACTCAATTTCCAGGAGAGGGAAGGGTAGCCATCAGTAGAGGAAAATGGGCGAATAAAGCTCCTGAACTAAAAGATGACATCGTTCCTGTAGAAGTGGAAATTGAAAGCCATAAATATGATAGAGCGACCAGAGAATTGGAGGTAACAGTGAAAACTAATTTTATTGGAGCGACCAGAGATGATCTTCGTTTGAATGTTTGGTTGATTGAAGAAAATGTCACTGGACCTGTAAATGAAACGGGTAGTAATGGTTGGAATAATGCGAATTATGACAACAACACTCCTGGACATCCTTTCTTTGGTTTAGGAAATTACCTGGCACCAGATGATTTTGTACACGAGCATGTTTTGAATGCTTCTTTTACCGGAGCTTGGGGAGATGAAGAAATCTTTCCTTCTACCATTGCTGTTGGCGAAGAATTCACTAAAACGTTCAAGTATACCTTGCCAACTGCTACAGGTGCGGAACAGCACTGGAAAGAAGATGATATGCATGTAGTCGCTTTTGTATCTCGCCATGATGTTAAGGTCACCAAACGTAAGATTTTGAATGCCGTAAGAGGAATCACTTTCCTTACTGGTATTGGAAATCCTTTGGAAGAATTATCTGGAATACAAATCAATCCAAACCCAGTATCGACTACTGCAATTATGGAAGTCAATATGACCGAAGCGATGGATTTGAACATCCGTTTTTTCAATCAATTAGGCCTGGAAGTATTGTCTCCAAGACAGGAGTATTTTGCTCAAGGTTTGACGACGGTAGAATTAGCAATGGACGAATTGCCAAATGGCATGTACTTCGTTTCCTTGTCTGACGAAAAAGGCGGAATTCATACCGAAAGAGTAATGGTTCAGCGTTAAGCAAAAACCTTGCTTTTGTTATCGTTTAGCGATAGAAGACCTCCCGAATTTTGGAAAACCAGAATTCGGGATTTCTTTTTGGAAAAGTTTTTTCTTGCAAACGGGAAGCTGGCGCTTTTTTTGGACAGAAAAGGCTAGGGGAGAGAAAGTCTGATTAAACCCCCTTTTGATTTAGCCCCATTTCTTATAAAACAAATCGTAAATTGTATTCTAAAACCGATTCACCATGCCTTTAGTACTTCTAATGTGTTCCCTGTTCTTCTTTGCTCCTCCAGTCGATCCTCCGGGGGCTACCAAAGTTACCATTCTCAGCGATTACGAAAACATTAATACCTTTGAAGAGCTGGTTTCCCGTTTTCCAGGGAAGGTCTTGTACATTGATCTTTGGGCCACTTGGTGTGGGCCCTGTCGGCAAGAGTTTAGCTATGCTCCAATGACCAAAGCTTATGCGGAAGGAAAAGACATTGAATTGGTATACATCTCCCTGGACAAAGTCAGCCAAAGTAAAAATTGGGAGCGTTTTATTCAAAAACACCAAATTGAAGGTCAGCACCTTTTGGCCAATGAACAGCTAAGAGCAGATTTAAAGGAAAACTATTATTCGAGGATAGAGGAGGGGGTCAAGAAAATTTTTATGCCAGCCTATATGATTGTCGATAAAAATGGAAAAATGTATCATCGGGATGCCCGCAGGCCGAGTGAAACGAAAAAGCTTTGGAAGCAATTGAAAAGAGCTTTAAAAAAGTAAAGGATGGAACCAACTTATCAATTGGCTGGAATAACAATTGCCGTAAGCAAAATGGAGGCTATGGTAGCCTTTTATCATTCGGTTTTTCAAATTGAGTTTTCATCCTTAGCTGCGTATGGTGATACCTTGTATCGAGGGATCTGGGAAGGACGAAGCCTGTTGTTTTGTCCAGCAAGTATTGCGAAAAATACCGCCTTACAAAATAGACAACAATTTGAATTTTTAGTAAAAGACCTGGATCAGATGCTTTTGCTTTGCGAGCAAAATGGAGGCACTCCAATGGGCGCCATACAAATTGGAGAAAACGAAAAAAGTGTGGGAGTCAAAGATCCCGATGGCAACTCTATGGTCTTCAAACAAATTCTAAACGAAATCATCGAATGAAGTTAGTATCCATTGATAGAAAAATATTGGCGCTTTACGAAGATCACAAACGCAAAGAAAAGAACCTTATTCACCTAAAGAATATTGAAAAAATTATTGCGCAAAAAGAGCAACTACTTTCCCAATTAGAAAAGCAGGTGCAGGAAGAAGAAAGAGATATTCAAAAACTAGAATCTCTAAATCTCTATTCTATTTTCCAAACCATTCTGGGAGATAAGGAAGAACAATTGGAAAAAGAAAGACAGGAATTTTTGCAAGCTATTTTGCAGCATAAAGGTTGTCTGAAAAGTTTGGAAGCCTTGAGGGCGGATCGCGAAAAGGTAAGTCGGAGTATCAGTGCACAGTTTTCTGTAAAAAGTAAACTGAATAAATTGCTGAGAGAAAAAGAAAAAATAATCCTTCGTCAAAAGAAACCGGCCTTTAAAAAAGTATTGAAATATGCCGAACGACTTTCTGGCCACGAATCCAAAAAAGGAGAAATTCGCCAATGCATTAATGTCGGTAATTCCATCCAAAATACTTTAATTAAAATCAGAGAAGATTTTGAGACCCTGGATAATTGGCATGGTGGGTTGGATTATAAAATAGGGATGCGAGGGAGATCACAAGTTAGACGAATCGAAAAAAATATTTATAAGACCAATAATCAAATTGAACTGTTTCGCGAGGAATTATTAGACTTACACGATCATTTTGCCATTGATTATGAATACCTTATCCAAAGCATTAGTGATTTTTTACGGCAGTTAATCGATACGCTGATTACCGATTGGGTGGTTCAAAAACAATTGACCAATTCGATGAATTTACTCTCTCGTATTTTTGACAAAATTAGTCTGATGAGAAGCATGTTGGATTTGGAAATTAAAAAGACGGAGGAGTATATCCGCTTGGACAAAGAAGAGCAGCAGGAAATGATAATTAGAATATTGCGAGGAGGTGTAAGGTAGTCGAACTTACTTTATTTGTTTAGCTTGATCAATTGATGAGTTTCTTTATTCTTTTCTCCGGTTAAATGAAGGAAATAGATTTCGACATATCTACCAGTTATTTATTCGGAGTCAAGGCAGTTTTAGTATTTTTTTATAAGCTAGTTGGTTCCCCTTTCTTATCATCACAATATAAGTTCCAGGATTCCACGTGCTCACATCAATGGTCTTTTGAGTAGCCTGTTCTTCTTGATATTTAAAAATTGATTGCCCCGAAATATTGAAAATAGAAAGATCATACGAAAGTTGTTCTTCGTTTTTTATTTCAAAATAATCATTAACAGGATTTGGATTGATCGTCATTCCTAGTTCTGCAAGAGTGGTGATGGTGCTTACATTATCGTAGTGTTCACAAGAAGTGGTATCTGCCTGATAAAGGGGAAAATCATTGTCTTGATAGCAACGAAAAGGAAAAGGTCTTGGTGCATCAAGCAAACAGCCAATACCAGCCACAAATAAGAAATTAGGTAAAGCTCCCATTTTTTCGTTGATATGCCAATAAGAAGCATATGTTCCATTTAAAGGATGGATAATGATGTTCTTTAAACTCACTCCATTGATGGCTTCATAATAAACAGAATCGACTTGGAAAGCAATGGAGCAGGAATCGGTATAGTGATTTCCTCCAGCTAAAGTAAGTGTGTCTCCTTCTGCCACTCCAAAATCATACATTTTATAAAAACGATCTTTGTCCCAATAATAAATTTTAAAAGAATCTTGATAAATGATTCTTTCTGGGAGATTTGCTATTTCTACTTCACCATCTATTTGTTTTACGGCTTGGCCAACTAATACCTTACAGTTTTTGTCAAGAAATAAGGTGTCTCGCTCATAGCTCCATTTTTGATAACCACTATAAAGGAGACCTGCACCGAAGGCATAGTCTGAGTATCCATAATGCCAGGTTGCTCCTGGTGGAGCAAATTCTATTTGTGCAGAAGCGGCATAAGAAAAATTAAAACATAGAAGGAGGAATATTATTTTTTTCATTGCTTAATAATTGATTGAGTATCAGACCAAGAGGAATTACTTACTTTTAAAAGATAAGTCCTTTTGGGGAGGAAAGGAAAGGTAATGTTAATTGTGTCGGATGTTGGCTTAATTTTTTTGGAAAAAAGTAACTGTCCGACATTGTTATAGACTTCCAATAAAAAATCCTTTTCTAAAACTACTGTGGGGAGTTGAATATTCAAAGTTTCTGAAAAAGGATTGGGGAAAGTTTTTAGTTGTTCCTCTTTTTGGGGAGCGATGTGGACTTGGGTGATGAGTTGCAAATCTTCGCAGTTGGGATAAAAACAACCATCGGAATCTAGGGTCATAAATAGGATATTTTCATCTATAACACCACTTTCAAAAACTTGAAAAATAGATCCTGTCAACACAAAAGAACCATCTTCTTTTTCGATAAAATCAGCAAAGGCCATTCCTTTAATAGGAGAAAGCAAAGTATCTATAATCAATCGCTCATAAATCAATTCGCCATCTGCTTGAAAACGAAATATCCATCCTCTTCCTCCGATAGAAGCTGGAGAAAAGCCTTCCCCAAGACCACCGTAACCAACGCCTAGAATATCCCCGTTTTGAGATTCTCTAACTTGATAAATATAACGAACGTCTAAGTCGTAAAAAGTAGGACTCCATAAAAATCTCCATTAGGAGCTATCCGGTTGAGTACAGGAAGGTAGGAATCATTAAAACAATAGCCGAGCTAGAACAAAACCAGATTCAATAGTAATTCTTAGGCTATACACAGCAACTAAAATAGACGAAAATTTAAAGCTTTTTTGTCCAGAACATCAAGAGGGTAGAGAGGAACAAAGGATATTGATATCCGTTTGGAAAAGGAAGAGAAACAGGAATTGATTATTGAGATTTTGCGAGAGGCAAAAAAAAAAAGATCTATGCTAATACTTATTTAGCATAGATCTTTTTGGCCTTTCATGCCATTTAAACATGGGGCTTTCCTAAAACTTCCAATCCACCCGCACCGTCCCATTAATAGGCGCTTCCAGTAATCCCGGGCGAAGCGTATACTCCTCATTCAGTAAATTCTTACCAATCAAACTCACCTTGATGCCCTTAGGAAACTGATAAGCCAAGCGAAGATCAAAGGTCTTAAAACCCTTATTATTTTTTTCGCGATAAGCTTCCAAGTCAATCGGTAAAAAAGCGAAGGCAGCATCCACCGCTTCAATATGTGATCCATAATTTCCCGCTACCGCAATAGAAAAGTTTTTGATTTTTGTTTCCAAATCAAATTTAAAACTATGCGCAGAACGATATTTTAAGACATTGATATCGGAAGAACTATTCACCGCATTGCGTTGTCCGGGAGTCAGTGAATCGATGAGCGGAGTCATGGTGACATCAAATTCTTTAAATTTCGGATCAATAAAAGTATAACCCATGATCAAGTTCGTAGGAAGTCCAAATAATTTCCCCTGACTACCGATACTAATGTCCAATCCTTTGATCGAAGTATCTCCCACATTGTCCGATTGAAAAACAGCACCGAGGTTTCCCGCAGAAGTCAATATGATTTTGGTCAACTCAAATTCCATCATATTGCTATAGTCCGATTGGAAAACAGAAACATCCAAAAATCCAGTAAGGTCTGAAATTTTAAATCCTTGCTTGATCCCAAATTCTACCGTCCATCCCGTTTCAGAAGTCAATTCAGGATTTGGAACAATGACCAAACTTCCTGCTTCGGTCGTAATAAATTTTTCGGCAAGGGTAGGGAAGCGGTAACCTTGTCCCCAGGAAGACCGCAAATAAGTATACTCGGCCAATTGATAATTGAGGCCCAGGCGAAACACCGGCTTCGCCTCCACCGATTTGCCACTGGCAAATACTTCATCCAAGACCATGATCGAATCCGGACTGTCAATACTATTTCGTTCATACCGCAATCCAGCAGAAACATTCAATCGGTCAAAAAACTTTTTATCCAATTGTAAATAAGCCGCAGAATTATTGATCAAATAAGTAGTATCACCAAACAAGGCAGAATTACTCACCGCTCTACTACCAACCAATCCGGTCGTGATTACCAAGTCAATGTCTTCCAATTGTTTTTGGTATTGGTATTCGCCATAATAAAGTTGAGAGGAATTACTCTGGCCATTGTCTACATCATTTCGAATACTATAATATCGACTTAGCAATTTGTGGCGATTGCCATTGTCGTCAAAGTAAGTGACAAAAGGATCAATCGTATAACGGAATCTTTTTCGATTACTTAGCGTCGTGGTATCTCCTGCGAAGCTACCACATTGGCAATCGGTTTGCGTCCAATAAAAATAGCTACTGCTATTGCCAATATTGAAATTGGTATTGACCCCAACCGACAATTTATCATTGATTCGATAACGGCTTCCGACATTGAAGCGACCAAATTGGATGGCCGTATTTTTTCTAAAACTTTCTAGATTATAAGCATAGCCTCCAAAAACGAGATCTAGTTTATCAATTTTTCGGCGATGGGCAAGGCTCACCCCAGCTTGCAATGGTGCGTCAGAACCGGACCACCATTTTTTTCCTGGATCTTTCGGTGCGCTATATCCGGTATAAAAAGTAGAAACATTGGTTTCTGGTTTGGACTTGGCGTAAGCGGTGCGAATATTGATGATTCCATTCATGGCCGAACTTCCATAAAGCGCAGAAGCGGCTCCTTTGACGACCTCTACTTGCGCGATATTTTCGACCGGAATATCATCCCAGTTTGGATTACCAGCGTCTACTTGTAGCGCAGGAATATCATCGATCAACAACAAAACCCGACTCCCCGCACCATACGACCACCCCGATCCTCCACGAATATTAACCTGGTCATCGGCAATAGAAACACCAGGGATTTTTTCTAAAACTTCATCTACAGAAGTGGAATTGGTGGATTCAAGAAGTCGAGGTTTTATGACTTCCAGAGAAACCGTAACCTCGCCTAAGGGTTTGGAATATTTACCACTGGTAACCGTAGCTGTTTCGAGTATCGTGACGGCTTCGCCGATTTGGAAGTTGATTTCCTGGCGCGTATTTTCAGTTATGGTTACTACCTTTTCGGCGGTCTCATAACCGAGATAATTGATGTATAAAGTATGGGTTCCTACAGGAAGGTCGAAAGTATATTTGCCATCTATGTCGGTGATTACGCCTAAGTCGTTGAGCCTTACAGTAGCGCCGATTAGGGTTTCACCAGACTTGGTATCGGTGATGATTCCATAGATGTTTCCTTCTTGGGAAAATAGGTTGACAGTGCTAATTCCTATAGAAAATAGAGCGATCAAGAGGGTTTTGATTGCGGTTGCCTTCATTATTGAGAGGAGTTTGTTTGTTTTAAATTCCAAGGCAGTTCACGGAGTGGATTGAGAAATGGAAGATAAATTCCAATGTCTGGATTTATTTTCCGGCTGCAAAATAGGGCTTAGTTTGGGAAAATTGAATAATTTTTTTGGTTTACTGTTTTTTGCCTTCTTTTTTTTAATCCTTTTTAGCTGAAAATCAGGCGGTTAGTTCAAAAGAATAGGCTTAGGATTACACATGTTAAAAAATTTAACCCTATTTTTTGATGATTGACACAACGTCGTTCGCTTAAGGATCGTTATGCATCCGGTTATTGGTTATTAAACATTGCTTAGTAGGCCAATTTCTTTTCTGTTTCTACTTTTTCCCGTGAATAATTAAAGTTTGTTTGTCAAAAAACGACTCTACTAAATGTATCGTCCCAGCATTTGCTGATTTTGCGGTATATTGTGGAAACTTTTCTGTAAAGTTCTACAAATTTGTCCTTATCTCTTACAAACAACTCAACAAGAATTTATT
>CALLVY010000899.1 GCA_938015925.1 uncultured Saprospiraceae bacterium | reverse complement strand
AGCCTTTGACCACTCGACCTAGAGAAAACTCAAAAGGCTCTCCGCGATTAACAGAAGAATCAAAAACTTTTCCATCCAACAACATTCCATGATAGTGGGCAGTGATGATGGATTTCATATCGGGTTTGTCCTCTCCGGTTCCTTCTTTTTCCATCAGGTAATAAATACCGGAATCGGTAGATTGCAAATTGAGTTTATTATCTATGGCATGTTGTATGATGAGATTTTTGTCTATTTCTGCTTGACTGCTCGGTGCTTCAACCAATTGTGTCTTGAGCATCTTTTCCCATTTTGGAGTACAGGAAGAAAAGAAAAGTAAAGCAAAAAAAAGTGGCAATATTTGTCGCATGTATTTTATTTTTTAATTTAATTAATGTAGAAGTCGTGTACTTTTTTTTCGATGAAACACTATCGGAGAAAGGATTTAATTTTCCAGTTTAAAAAGATATTCTTCTCCTGTTTTTTCTCCTTTGTCATAGTGCTCAATTTTATACACTATATTTTTTTCGTTTTTAATTTTACCTTTTTGTTGATCATCAATTCTACCCAACAATTTCGCTGAAGCTACTTCGCTGTAAGAATATTTCCAATCTCCATGTTTTTTTCCTTTCACAAAATCGCCTTCTGCCTTTACTGTTTTATCGTCATGGTAAAGCACCCAAAGTCCTTCTGCTTTTTTATTGACAACTTTCCCAGAAGCAGTTAGCTTATTCTCAATATCTTTCCATTCTTTTAACTTCTTCGATTTCCGATAAGAACACATTAATTTTTTAAGAGGCTTAGTCGCTTTATCCTTTTTTACATTCTGACTGCACAAACCGGTATGGAATGCACCTTGGTATTTATAAGCAAATAAATAGTATTCATCTCCAAGCTTATAATTCACACCACAAGCAGCACCTGTGCTTGCAGAGTAAACGATAATCTGCTTTTGATTTTGATCTCCATTAATTAGCTTCTTCACAGCAAAGGTATATTTAAAATATCCCATTGACCGAAGAGGGCCACTAGGTGTTTCGTTTTTACCAGCGGTGTTACTAACTTCTTCCTTTTCGATTATTTTGCCTTCAAAAACAAGATCATGTTGCATGATTTTCTGAACATCTACTTTTTGATAAGCACAACTACATCCACTTGCAAAATAGCTTAAAATTAAAAACGAAACCATCAAGAGCATATGCTTTTTCATCTGTTGCATTTTTTAAGAGTAAAAGTTATTTAGCGCTCAATATCTACTAATTCTATTTCAAATTTCAAAACCGAATTAGGTGGAATTTTATCACTAAAACCTTTCTCTCCGTAAGCCAAATGGGAAGGGATTAAAAAAATGCCTTTCCCTCCTTTATGCAACATTGGAACGGCCTCTTGCCAACCAGGAATAACTTGATGAAGTTTTATTTCTAATGGTTTCCCTGCTTTGGATTGGTCGAATACTTTTCCATCTAAAAAGCTCCCTCGATAATTTATGTGAACAAGGTCTCCCCATTTCGCTCCGGGCTCTGCTGTGTTTCCCTCTTCCAATATCTGATAATACAAGCCAGAGTTTTTTCGCTCCACATCCAACAAAGTACCGATGGCATAATCCACAATAGTATTTTGATCTCGGTGTGCCTGTATTTTTGGGTTGGCAATCAATTGCATCGACAAACGTGTCAGTAAATCATCCTCCGCTATTGGCGCTTTACTTTTCGACTGGGGTGCTTTTTCCTGCGGTGTCTCTGTGCCACAAGCAAATATTAGGGCAACAAACAACAAATAAAATAATTTCCATTTCATAGCAAAACAGTCTTAAAACCGCACAAAAAGCAGATGCGGGGCAAAGGTAATGGAGAATTTCCGAATACTAAGTCATTTAACGGAAATAAAATCATCAATTATTTCAAGGAACCTTTGGTTTTCAACATAACATCTCCTGCTTCTCCATTGTCAAACGCTTATTTAGTCCTCTTCGAGATCCCTCAATCCTCCCTTACAAAAGAATAAGGGAATATTGATGTCAATATTCCCTTATTAGGTATTTTAAAGCTATTTTTCTCAACTATTCCGCTACTTTGTCACTCTTACCTTCGTTTTTTCCTGAATCCAGCAAGGCACGGTAAAGGAGTCCCCGACCTTAATTCCTCGTTGAAAAATATCCTCTACCCCAGGCATAAACTTGGAATAAGTATTGATCAAACGATTGGCTTCGGTCGCTACAGAAGAATCTACACTTTTCGCTTTTTTCCATTTATCGATAGCGGGCCAAGTCACCACTTGACTATCCCAACCTCGCCCAGAGCCACACAATGGGCCACTAGAAGCATAGAGTTTTCCAATCAAGATATAAGCGGCGCCCATATTGGGATTGGCTTGAAGTGCTTTGCGAGCATATTTTCTGGAATCCCCAAAACGCTTGAGTTCCCCGTAGTAGATCTTGGCGATCACCAGGTAGTATTGCGCTTTCTTATCCATATCGGTGCTCAATTCCGCTTTACCTTCGTAGCAAGTGATCGCTTCGCGGAAATCTCCATCTTTTAAAACACTTGCACAAGAAACCTTTCCTGGAGGTGGCGCTACATAGCATTTGTTTTTCCAGGATTGAGTAGCCGCTACGACCTTGGGATCATTGTCTGCACATCCTCCCCATTTGAGGCGTCCCAAGACAGAAGTAATCACTTCACAATCATCAGGAGATTCGTCAAGTAAAGTGTAGTACTTCGTTTTATAGTATTCACAATCGTAAAAACCTTTAACGCCTTCTAGTCGTTCTAGTGATTCGGGCACATAGCTTTCTACGACTTTCCAAGGTTCACATTCTTTGGTCGTTTTGCAATTGGACAAACCATTGGATAAAGCGGTGCGAATTTTCTCCACATATGATCTTGCTTCGGCTGTAGGTATTTTTTCTTCTATGACTAAGTTGATCAAAAGAGCAGTAAAAGGATTGAGGATAAAATACTGTGCTTTATCTCCATCCATATCTATCGACTTTTTAAACATTTCGTACTTCTCCATCTCCGTAGCCATATCTGAATATTTGTAGTAATAATCAAAAGCTTTGGATCCCATGACATAGCCTTCTTCTCCGTAGCATTCTACTCTTGCATCGTACAAGGTCATGATGGTATCGATATATTTTCTTTTTGCACTAGTAGCTTTTTCCTGGCTGGCCAAGTACTCATAGATTTTGATTCCATCTTGAAAATGGTCTGCTCTTTTGCCATCTGCTGCTGGAGCTTCTTCATAGGCATAAGACCAATATCCCATCACGACTTGATAAAGGGAATCAATTTTTTTCTGATCGGCGCTAGCTCCTTTTCTTAGCTCGGTTCTGATTTCTTTCATGCCATCTTTGTACAAGACATGGGCCGCCATGATATCATCTTGGTTGGGCTTGCCGTTCCAATTTTTACAGGCACTTACCGTTTCTTCAACGACTGTTGATTCTTCAACAGGTACAGGTGTTTTAGTGACTACCTCTTTTACTTTTGGTGTACAGGCCACTACTAATAAAAGTAGGCAGATGGGCAAAAAATATTGGATCTTCATAATTATGGTTTTGGTTCGTTTAACTATTAGACGCAAATAGTAGCTTGATGATACAAAAAAAGCTTCGTTCTATAATTAAGAACGAAGCTTTTTTAGTAGTAAACCCTATCAAAAAGTTAAGAGCTAGTTTAAAAGTCTAAATTTAAAGGCCCCTTTCTTAAGTTGCTCGACTTTTTTTAAGGCTAAACTTTAAGAATTATTTAAAGCGAACTTTTACAGAAGCTCCCGTACATTTTGAAGTTACGGTTTGTCCTGCTTTAACTCCGCGCATAAAACCTTCTTCTGCTTCTGGTAAAGAAGCTCGGTAAGTTGAGATTTTTTTGCTTACATCACCAGCGTCATCCATAGAACGAGCGCGTTCATACTGAGCCAAAGCGGCGATGATGGCCAAACGTTTTTCCCAATCGTCATTACAAGAAGTACTTTGCTTCGCATAAAGGTCTCCTAAAAGAGCGATTGGTTTTCCCCAAGATGGTTTGAGTTCTGCAGCCTTTCTAGCATTTTGTTTTGCAGCAGAATATTCTCTTAATTTCCAAGCTTGCAGGTATCCGATGGTGTAGTAAAATTGTCCCAAAGCTTCAGGATCAGATCCTTGAGCGATTGCTTCTTGGTATCGGGCAACTGCTTCAGAATACTTTCCTTCTTTTTGCAATTGGGAAGCATCATAACCTGGATTATTGGCACGTCTTTCAGACTCAATCCCGGCATTCATGCTTTGTGCTAAAGATTTGAATTTGTTTTCCAACTCTATCATGATG
>CALLVY010000898.1 GCA_938015925.1 uncultured Saprospiraceae bacterium | reverse complement strand
AAATAAAAGGCTTTTTAATTTCAAAAATAATCCCAGATGAAAAATCTTAAAAACTTCTATATCCTTCGTTTATTAGCCCTGTCACTTTGTTGTTCCAATCTCGGGATAGCGCAAGATGCGAGTTGGGGAATCGGATTGTTGCGAGTAGACTTTGAGCTAGAGGAAATAAAAGTATACGATGCGCCAAATGGCAATATAAAAGGTTCCTTAGGCATGGAAGACTTTGGAGGTAGGCCCGAATTATCTTATAGAGAGGATGGACCAAGCTTAATCATTCCTGGGACTGCCTGGCGAAAAATAAATATGGATGAATATGGATTAACCGTATTTAAAGAAGAAGATGGTTTTATCCAAATCTTTGCAAAAGAAGGGGAGGGACTAATCTGGGTTTCTTTAGTTGAAATCGCCCAAACAAAATTTCAATACCAAGCATGGATCAATTTTATGGCCAACTCCGAACATGTCTTTTACACCATAGGCTTTGGTATGAATGTGCGAACAGAACCTAATGCATCAGCGACTCGCATCACTACAGCCAAAGGAGAAAATTTCTCCATTCATCCGACTGGAACGACCAATGGCATTTGGGCTGAGGTTATTATTCTGGAATACGATTCCGATTATTGCGATGAAAAACGAAACCTCCTAAAAGAGAGTCGAGGATATATGAAAATACTGGATGATGCAGGTTTTCCTAATGTTTGGTTTGGAGGGTATTGTTGCTAGGGGTGTTAAAAACACTTCCCTTGCGGATTTTTTGTAACAAAGCAGGGGGATTATTCGTTGAAAACAGAGACTTATTAAAAAATCTTTGTGACAAAATTTAAGTGTTGCGTCAAAAAGGTATTACTTTACTTTTATAAAACTCAAATAAGAATGTTCGAGAATTTAAAACAAATGGCAATGCAACAATTGATGTCAAAAATGGCGTCAAATGCATTAGGAGCTACCGAAACACAAGAAGCGGCAACCGAAGGTGCAAATGGGATCATGGATATCCTTAAATCAAAAGTTGCTGGTGGAAACATCGCAGAGATAAAAGATTTATTTTCAGGAGGAGGAGATATGGCCAGTAATGGTATTTTTGCAGCAGCAAAGGCTAAAATGGCAGAAACTTTACAAGCAAAAGGAATGAGTGCAGAAGAGGCAGAAGCAGAAGCGGGTAACGCAACTCCTGATGTATTGAATAGTTTAAAAGATAAATTCCTCTCTACAGATGAAGCAGATTCTGCTTTCAACTTGGATGCTTTGACAGACTTGATTCCTGGAGGAGCTGGAGATATGTTGAAAAATGTAGTTGGTGGAAACGCTGGCGACCTTTTGAGCAAAGCGAAAAATATTTTTGGTAAATAATTCTTACCGAAAAACGAACATAGAAAAGCCATTCGATATTGATCGGATGGCTTTTTTTTGTGGATGATTATATTTTGGGAAAAACTGTTTTGAAGAAAAAAATAAGAAAAGGTATGGATTGTGTCTTTGTTCTTTTGGAGAATCGGATTATTTATGGAAGTTGTTTAAAAACTACTTACTTGCTTGCAAAATGATCTTTAAAGCAATCTTTTCCCCTTGGCTTGTAAGGGGCAGGCTTCTTTTTTATCGGCCGTAGCTCGGCTATGCCCTCAAAAAAAGAATCAAGCTTGCTTCAAATCTCTATTTTTCAATACAAGCAGCAATTCTCAAACAACTTCATGAAAAAAGAAATCGAAATTTAGAACAAGCAACTTTTAGAATTTGAAAGTGTCCTTAGCGGTAAATAACTTTCATGAGACTATATTTAGGTATCTTATTAGTACTTGCTTCCATTATTTTTTCTTGCCAAAAAGAAACGGCTAATAACCATTCGATCAATGGTCTTTGGGAATCACTGGGTTACGGCTGGTTTTTAGAAATAAAAGATAGCAGCAGTTATTCCTTTTACGACATCACTTCTATTTCCTGTTTGCCTGTTTCTACCAGAGAATTAAAAGAATTAAATGGAGCAATTGCCTTAAATGAGGATACCCTTTCCGTATTAATGGGAGTGATTACTTATAAATGTAAAAGGGCTGAAGAGTTGCCTGAACTTTGTACCCAAACCTTGCCCGAAAAAAAGGCCAAAGATCCCTTGTATAATTTTGATGTATTCTCTAAAACCGTAGAAGAGCATTATGCTTTTTTAGAATTGAACAAAATAAATTGGGCCAAACTCTATGCGGAGCAAAGAGGAAAGTTAAACCCGGAATCTACGGATGCCGAATTGTATCTGGTACTCGAAGAAACTTTAGAAAAACTAAACGATAAACACGGTTTCCTGGAAGCTACTACTGCCGTTGAGGAAGCCGTAGATACAATATTGGATCAAGAAGAAGAGGAAGAAAATAGGGAGGAGGAAGATCTGCCAGAATACGGTGACTTTCAAGTTGCGGAAATGGTCGCTAAACATTTTCTGCAAGAGGA
Organism: uncultured Saprospiraceae bacterium; assembly: GCA_938015925.1. Classification (GTDB taxonomy): domain Bacteria; phylum Bacteroidota; class Bacteroidia; order Chitinophagales; family Saprospiraceae; genus CALLVY01. The sequence goes on along the minus strand of CALLVY010000898.1, from coordinate 5,170 downwards.
AATGACCGAAGATTCCTGGTTGGTAAATTGGGGGAAGGTGAATGACGATTTAGGATTTGTACAACTAAAGTCCATGTGGTTACATGGGGCTTTGGATATTCCTAAAGCATTGATTGAGGAAGTCGGTTATGTGGATGCCTATGTAGAAACCTTCCATAAAATGTATGAAGGAGACTATGTGCAAAAAGAAGTAGAAGGAATTCAGAAAACGATGTCAAAAGTCATGAAGGACTTGTCTGATGTGGAGGCAATGATAGTAGATGTCCGATTTAATGGAGGTGGACAAGATGCGGTAAGTATTGAAATATTAAACAACTTTGTTGCTCATCCGATTCAATTTGGCCAACAGAAACAAGTCTATAAAGATCACTTCACTTCCAATTTACCTTTGCTTATTCCCGGAACAAAAGATGCTTTTACAAAACCCGTTTATATCCTTACTTCGCCACAGACGGGTAGTGCTGCGGAGACCTTTGCGCTCGCATCCATGTCTATGAAAAACGGAAAAAGAATTGGGAGTCCAAGCACCGGAGCGACCTCCACTGCGCTCGAGAAAAAATTGCCGAATGCCTGGGATTTCGCGATTTCCAATGAAATCTTGACCGACCTGCAAGGGAATTGCTACGAAAATATTGGAGTGCCTGTGGATTACGATTTGAATTACCCAAGAGAGAGACAGCCGTTTTTTAGAAGTGTTGTTAATGATTTAGAAAAGGACAAACAAGATATTTTGCAGGCTATAAAAATGTTGGAAGAAAAATAATATGTTTCCTTTTTGATATTTTTAAATAAGCCCTATACACATTTGAATTGTCCAAGCACCGACCTATTCTATTTTTATCCATTTTTGTACAGCTCTCATTCCTTCGGTTGTTTCTAAATGAATTAGATAAACGCCTTTAGGAAAGTCAGCTCCATCTAGTTTTAATTGATGCCTGCCACTTGCTTTTTTATCCTGACTAATTAGGTTTCGAATTAGCCTGCCGTTGATATCATAAAGGGCTAGATTTATGCTAGAAGGATGATTTAAAGTATAAGTCAAAATACTTTCATTGCCGCCTGGATTAGGATTTATTTTAGTTGGAATGACTGCGGGGTCTGTTTCGTTTACCGAGACGACTAGAGGTCTCAGTGTATTGACCACCGTATTGGTAATAATGGGTTCATTGAAATCAAAATAGATCGCTGCGGTATTTTCGTAAACCGTTCCAGGAGATGAATTCCTTTTGGTTTTGATATCGAATAATACATAAGCATTGCTTGCGGCTTCGTTGACAAAACTATCGGGTAGCATGATGTTTTCGAAACGAAATTCCAGCACATTTCCTTCTAACACATTCAACTCATAAGGATGACTCGATGCTCCCGGACGAATCGTTGAAATGTCTAAATCCTCTTCTATCTGATCTAAGATTACTACCGTAAAAGCAGTGTCTGTTCCGGTGTTTTGAAAACGTACCTGATAAGTCAAGAGGGAATCTGATTCAGAGAGATAACCTTCATTTCCTTCTCCTCTTGGGCTGACTTGCTTGTCGTTTGGATCATAACTTCCGGTGACGATTAGATCGATTTCTTTGTGATTGTTTGCTAGGTTAATATCGTTGTCATCAGGTTCAATTTTGGCCGTATATAAAATTGGGGTACCTAAAGCAATCGTTTGAGGAAGGTGTAAGTCAAGGATAAAGGCCATTGAGGCTCCTGGATTTAAATTTTCAAAATCCCAACTTAGGGTAGCACTGGCGAGATCATAATTACTAGCACTCGGTTGGCTGGTGATCAGCGTTTGCAGCAGGTCATGGGAAAAATGAAGCGTTCCGTTCATCGGGTATCCTCCGTGGTTATGCGCATGCACCACCACCTTTTGTTCGAAGCCCGGACGCACCGCTCCATAAGCGACAGAAACTGCTAAATCCTGAATGTCAGGATAGTTTACCCAAAAAATATTGTCAATGGAATGATCTCCAAAATCAGATACATTAACGCTAATGGGATCCGCGCACAAAGGATCAACGAAAGTGTTTTCTGTATCGACACTTATTTCATAAGCCCCAGGCTTGGTTTCAAATTCATAATAACCCAAAGCGTTTGTAAAAGTCAAAGCACCATTACTCAACTTTACCAAAATGTTTTTTGCCGCTTCAGAACTTGCATCTTCCAAACAATCTGCATTTTCCCGATCAATAAAAACATAACCAGAAATATGGGCATAGCAATCTGGATCCCATAAGACTTCGACGTTTTGATGGTTCACACAGTTCGTAAGATTATCGCTAACCGTTACAGAATACCAACCTGGCCCAACGTTGACCAATTCCGGTCCGGTCTGCCCATTACTCCATACAAAAACGGGATCACTTGCTCCCCCGTTTAGGGTAGCAGTAACTGTTCCTCCAGTAAGATTACAATCAGCAAAAGTACTGTTTAGCTCCATGGAAATCTCAGATTCAATAGTGATGGTTTCCACTATAGCACAATCGTTAGCATCCAATACGGTGATCACATAACTTCCTGCTGTTAAGTTTTCGTAGAAAGTCTGGTTAGCAAAAACAATCCCATCCAATTCAAAAGAGTAGGGAGGTTCTCCGCCCACTACACTATTTATTTGTATAAAACCTTCCTCCATACAAGCAACTCCGCTGGCGGTATAGTCTAATACCATTGGCTCGGGCTCTGTGATGGCTCCTTGCGTTCCTGTGAAACAATTATTGGCATCCCACATTTCGAGCGTATAGATTCCAGCTTCCAGGTTGGAAATGTCTTCCGTCGTGGCGGTAAAATTATTGGGTCCCGTCCATAAAAAAATAAAAGGAGCTTGGCCAAAGTATACCTCAATATCAATCGCTCCATCTGCATTTCCTGGGCAAAAAACGTGGGTAATTCCTTCAACATTTATCTCAGGTCCATTGGACTCATCGGAAATAACAAAAGTAGCATAGTTCCTACAGCCAAAGGAGTCAGTTATTACAATCTGGTAATTTCCTGGACATAGATCGTCCTCTATTACCGCATTGTTAATAATGATATTGGCACCTAGCCAAGAATATTGATAGGGGGGAACTCCTCCGGAGATAATAATTTGTACTGCTCCATTACATTCCCCTCCACAACCACCAGAAGGATTAACAATTACCTCAAAAGTCATTGAGTTAGAAATATCTAATTCAGCTAAAGTTGTCTCCGTACAATTGGTATTGTCGGTAACGGTAATATGGTAAGTAGGAGATTCGAGAACTTCCATGGTGAAAACGCCATTCTGATCTGCGACTATGCCATTGCCCGATTCTGTTGCACTAGTCCAGGCAATAGAGTAGGGCGCTTCGCCACCAGAGATAGTTACATTCACCTCTACTAAGTCACCTGGACAAACCTGCGTCAGGTTGGTCGATAGATCAAAACATTGGGCATTTAAAAGGGGGAAGAAAGGGATGAATAAAGCAATTAGGATGGCTGTCAAATTCTTCATAGCTGATGGTTTTATCTTTTGTCTAACAGAATATACATCAAATTGGGTACCGTTTTGTTGATTTGATTGATCAGGACACCAAAATAGTCATTTAAAGCTTGAGAAGAAGAAAAAATTGAAGGAAGGTTTAGTGCTTTAGTTTTGGATTGGAAAAGGAAGAATATGGCTTGTTTGCCTAAGCGCTGGTATTTTTTCAACGGGAAAAGTGATTTGAATGGTAGTACCTTGCTTAGGTTCAGAATGGAGAATTGAAATTTCTCCCTTCATGCGTTTCAATAAAGTTTGCACAATATTAAGACCAAGCCCTGATCCCTTAGTAAAGTTGGTATTGAGTCTTTTGAACAATAGCAAAACTTCCTCAAAGTATTCTTTTTCAATTCCAATTCCATTATCCGACACTTTGATTTTTGCAAGACCAGCAGTGATTTCTCCGTGGATTTTTATGGATGGATTTTGTTTGTCATTGTATTTGATGGCATTTTCAAGGAGGTTTTCCAGGATAAGGTTCACCGCAAATCTGGAAGCTTTTATGGCCGGGAAATTTTGGCAATGGATCTGCACCTTTTTTTCTTTCAAAGACTCCGACAGGGATACCTTTACCTCTTCTACCAATTCATCAATTTTAAATATTTCCTTTGTTAATTCTTTATCTTTTGATTCCATGAAATTGGCAATATCATTTAGCAAGTCATTCAACTGTTTGCCAGAATTGATGACTTGAACCAGGTATTCATTCTTGGTTGGTTTGTCCTCATTTATATTCTTTTTTATAAGCTGAGAAAAACTAACGATTGAACGAATGGGTTCTTTTAAATCATGGGATAAAATATAATTGAAACTCTTCAATTCCTGATTCATTTTTTTCATCTCTTCGAGTTGTGAACTAATAATAGAATGGTATTCTCTGTTTTCTAATATTAATTTACCGATGAGCGTTGAGATCATGACTACACTGAATATAAACCGGGTATAAGCACCGCCTGGGTTTACATAGTCCTCAAATGGAGACGGATTAAATTTACAAATGGCAACAGCGATCAAAAAGGAAGAGAGGATAAAGACAACCGTTTTTATCAATAGCTTATGATCAAAAAATAAGGTTGCCGTAACCAGGAAAAGAATGTACATGGATTCCATCTTAAGCTCAGGGCCGAAGAGTAGATGTAAGGAGAACACTGCAAAAGAACTAGCAAACACCAGAAAGAATCTGGATTGAAATGTTTTTTGCCAAACATTTAAAAGTAAGGAAATACCTAAAATAGAAAACCAGACGAAGGTGATATATAAATCGGCCATTGACCGCACAAAGATCATATTAACAATGGCATGAAGTCCAGTAACAAACAAGCCCATAAGGATAAATTGATTACTCAATTCAACTCTCAAAGTCTCTTTAAAAGAGGCATCTGCCTGGAGTCCGGTCCGCAATGATTTATAATAAGTCTGTTTGATTTTAGAAAACATATCTTAATTGAAGTCTTTGAGGGACTAAAAAATGATTGGTTTTAGGAGGATATTTGTTTTGATTTTATTCCTTCTACCTCTTAATCTTGCCCTATTATACGTGTTGGATACTTAGAAGTTTAGTTATTCTCAATATTATTCTAGGAACGAATTGATTGGTATTGTAAAAAGTAGAATTCATCTAAAAAAAAGCGGCTTGATACCATAGAACCTTAGATTTAGGGGAGGAAGTTGTTTAAAAAC
>CALLVY010000897.1 GCA_938015925.1 uncultured Saprospiraceae bacterium | reverse complement strand
GCGCCATCCGCGCCATCTGCGGGAACCCCAAACACGACCTACGAAAAAAAACGATCTGCGGGAAACCAATCACGATCCACAGAAAAACATAATCTAAAAAATCAAAAGCCAATGAAACACTTCCCTCTAATTCTAGTCCTCTTCCTATTCCTCCTCCCCGCCGCCCACACCCAACGCGCCCTAGCCGACCAAGCCCTCGCCACCGCGATGGCCGAAAACAACTGGGCCGGAGTAGTCGCCGGCTACGCCAAAGACGGCCAAGTCGCCTGGGAAGCCAGCGCAGGATACCAAGACCTCAAAAACGAAAAATTCATGGGCACCACGACGCTCCTGCGTTCTGCCTCGATCGCCAAGTCGATGACCGCCATTGCGATTATGCAATTGCAAGAACAAGGCTTAATCGACCTACAGCAACCCATCCAAACCTATCTGCCCGATTTTCCAAAGAAAAAAGAAGGCGACATTACGACCTGGCAACTACTCACCCATACCTCCGGCATCAAAGGCTATGCCTCCGGGAAAGAAGCGGAAACCCGCAAGACTTATGCGAGCCTCAGCGATGCCGTAACACTTTTTCAAGATCGGGAATTGGCCGCCACACCTGGCAAGGCTTTTAATTATACCACCTATGGTTATGTAGTTTTAGGTTTGATTATCGAGAAGGTATCGGGGATGACTTATGAAGCTTATATGCAGAAAAATATTTGGGATAAAGCCGGAATGACCAGCACGGGAATTGATGTCTATGGAATGCCCAAGTCCAACCAAAGCAAATTGTATAAGCGGAAGAGAAATGGAAAAATAAAATGGGCGAAAAACGGAAGTAATTTGAGCGGAAGAATTCCGGGAGGAGGAATTTATACGACCGTTGGAGATTTGTTGCGATTTGGAATGGCGGTATTGGATAATGATTTCATCAGTGCAAAAAGTAAGGAGATGATGTGGGAAGATCCGGAGATCAGAGCAAAGGATGCGGGAAATGGCTATGGCTTTGGTTGGTTTTTGTATGGCGTGAATCCAGCGCGAGGATTGGTCTATGGACACAGTGGTGGGCAGACGGGATGTAGTGCCCAGTTTATGATTTTGCCAGAGGCAAATGCCGTGGTGGCCGTATTGGCGAATACTTCAAATGATACGGGTTCTGCTTTTAAATTATCGGTGAAATTATTTAATGCATTGGGGGAGTTATAAGCCGAATAGTATCAAATTAAGCCTTGCTTTTAGCGGAGGCGCAGTTTGAAGTTGCACTTCAGCTAACTCTTTAAATCATAAAATAAAATGACCTCAGATTATCTTTTTCGATCAGAACGTTTGGGTTTTAGAAATTGGAAGAGCAGCGATGTTTCACTTCTTGCTGCGATCAATCAAGATCCACTCGTAATGGAATTTTTTCCCAAAACAATTTCGGAATCTGAAACCGCAGCCTTTGTTTTGCGGATGCAAGAGCAGCAGCTAAAAAATGGCTTTTGCTATTTCGCAGTGGATCAATTGAGTACCGGAAACTTTATCGGATTTATTGGTTTGTGCGAACAAAATTATCCTGCTGATTTTACGCCCTGCGTAGATATCGGTTGGCGCCTCGCCCAGGCCGCCTGGGGGAAAGGCTTCGCCACAGAAGGCGCAAAACGATGCCTGACCTATGCTTTTGAAAGTTTGGGTTTGAATAAAATTTTATCAATTGCTCCAACCATCAATATAAAATCAGAGCAAGTGATGAAAAAAATAGGCATGCGAAAAGTGAAAGAATTTCCACATCCTTTATTATCGGATTATGAAAAACTCCAGAATTGTGTCTTGTACGAAGTAGAGAAAAAACCGGTATAAATTAATTTATGGAACAAAGACCCGTTCTTGATAAAACGATTTCACTCGATGCCTTTAAAGATTTTTATTGGCTTAAAAAGGAGTTGATGGTCTTTTGTAGAGCAGAAGGGCTTTCACAACAGGGTGGGAAAATAGCCATTGCGGAAAGAATCGAAAAATACTTGGGCACTGGAGAAAAGGAAAATCCTAAACGAAGACGATCTATACTTCCAGAAGTTCGAACTATTTCAAAGTTCGATTGGTCCAAAGAAAAATTGACGCCACAAACGGTCATTCGTAATTCTTATAAAAATACAGAAAATGTAAGGGCTTTTTTCAAGGAACAGCTTGGCGCTCATTTTAAGTTTTCTGTGCGTTTTATGAATTGGATGAAAGATAATGTTGGAAAAAATTTAGCGGAAGCCATGATCGAATGGGAAAATATAAGAGTACAACAAAAGAAAGAAACGGCCCCCCAAAAAATAGCTCCGCAGTTTGAATACAATACCTACCTCCGCGATTTTTTGGCCGATAATCCTGGGCTAAGTAGAGCGACTGCGATACACTACTGGAAAATCAAAAAATCCCTGCGTGGAGACAATCAATATCGAAAAGAAGATTTGAATTACGGATCATTGGAATAAAGGAAATAAAATCATCTCCGATAAATAATATTGATAGACGGCCCTAAGGAAAACGAATGAAAACCAAGACTAAGTTTTTGCTTTTCTAGAATGATCTGATCGGCAGCATCTAAAACCATTACTTTAGTCTGCGCTTTTCCCTTCATCAAAATGGCATTGCAACTCAAAGAAATACTCCAACGTTTTTTTAAGGCATAAGCATAAGCCAATTGGGTATTAGCAACAATGCCGCCGCCGGATAATTTGCGACCATCTTTTTGATTGAGGATCACTTGATTCAAATTTGGTCGATCCAGATGGACGTCCAAATCATTTAGACCAATAAAAAAACCTGCTCTTTGCTGGAGATAAATCAAACTTCTTTTGCCCAGTTCCCAATCCCATTGTCTGCCAACTTGTAAGGTAAAATTGCCCCCTCCTTTTCTGTAGCGAAAACGATTGCCATCCTGGTTGGGTCTCAATTCTCGTTTGTCGTGAAGTAAACCCAGGGAAAAAACCCAATTCGAATTTTCATTTTTGGCCGTCACCAAATAGTGGTTGGCTTGATCCGTAAAAGGGCCAACACTTGGGGGAAAATAATTCTTTCTCGAATCATACAATTGAAAAGAAACAGCACCTGAAATTTCTTGTCCTTCCAGTTGGAAGGCATTAGCGCCGCTAGCTATCGCAAAATCAACACAAGTAATCCCTGGTTCAATTATAAAAGACCATTTTCCACGCAGACTATCTTGGCTATTAGCTTTTGCAAGCACAGGAAGCCCCAATAGAGAAAAGGAAAAAAGGAATAGAAACAGGCAGCAGGAAGGGCAAAAGGTATTGTTTTTCAAAATG
>CALLVY010000896.1 GCA_938015925.1 uncultured Saprospiraceae bacterium | reverse complement strand
TTGATGGTGCCTTGGAGCAACAAAGATTTGCAAATTGAATACGCTAGTTTCAGAGATAAATTAAAACCTGGACAAGAAGAAAAATGGCAAATCAAAATTTCTGGTCCCAAGAAAGAAAAACTTGCCGCGGAAGCAGTGGCTGCAATGTACGATGCCTCTTTAGATGCCTTTGCTCCTAATCAATGGTACCTTTCTCTATTTCCTACTTATTATTCTTCCATGCAACTTCAGCAAATGGGATTTAGTGTGGAACAAGGTCGACAGTATTCTCGAAATTGGAATGACCGATACCAGATACAGCAAAGAAGAAGTTATCGAAATATGAATTGGTACGGCTTTAATGGCAATTATGGCTTTGCTAACAGCCATCGATGGGAAGGGGATATGGAGGATATGGTGGTGTCTAGTCCTGCTCCTATGCGAAGTGCAAAAAACAAGAAAGCCCAAATGAGATCTTCCGCAGAACCTGCTATGGAAATGTCAACCATGGCAGATGTTGAAAGTGAGGAAAGTTTTGCTGGAGCGATCGCCGAGGATGGAGCGGTGGCTCCTCCGGGAGATATTGGAGCAGAAACGGAAACCGACTTTTCAGAAGTGAGTATCCGAACGAATCTAAAAGAAACGGTCTTTTTTAAACCTGATTTAAAAACAGATGCGGACGGAAATGTGATTCTGGAATTTACTATGAACGAGGCCTTGACCCGATGGAAGTTTTTGTTCCTTGCCCATACCAAAGATTTGAAAAGTGGAATTAGCCAGAAAGAAATTGTCACTCAAAAAGAGTTGATGGTGATGCCTAATGCTCCTCGATTTTTACGAGAAGGAGATACTTTTGCATATGCGGCAAAAGTGAGTAATCTGAGTGAAGGTGCCTTTACAGGAACGGCAAAATTAGAATTACTCGATGCGATTACCAATCAGCCGATTAATGATTTGCTCGGAATTAAAAATTCAGAACTTCCCTTTACTGCGGAAGCAGGTCAATCTGCTCCCTTATTTTGGAACTTAAAAATTCCAACAGGAAAAGTACAAGCCATTACGCATCGCGTAATTGCGAAAGCGACCAATTCCGAAGGTCTAACTTTCTCGGATGGAGAAGAAGATGCTTTACCGGTATTGGTCAATCGCATGTTGGTCACCGAGTCGATGCCACTTCCCGTGCGTGGTGGACAAACCAAGACTTTTGACTTTAAGCGCATGCAAGAATTGTCCGCTTCGAGTACCTTGCAAAATCATAAATTGACTTTAGAATATACTTCTAATCCTGCTTGGTATGCGGTACAAGCATTGCCTTACTTGATGGAGTATCCCTATGATTGTACGGAGCAAATTTTTAGTCGCTTTTATGCCAACAGCCTTGCTAGTTCTGTTGCTAATGCTCATCCAAAGGTCAAATCTGTTTTTGATTCCTGGAAAAATACGGATGCGCTTTTAAGCAATTTATCCAAAAATCAAGACCTCAAATCGGTGATTCTGGAAGAAACACCTTGGGTGATGGATGCTCAAAACGAAGCGCAGCAAAAGAAGAATATTGGCCTCTTATTTGATCTGACCAGAATGGCGGAAGAACAAAGTCAAGCGGCGAAAAAAATTGCAGAACGACAAAATGGAGACGGCGGATTTTCCTGGTTTCCAGGAGCTCGTTCGAATACTTATATCTCTCAATACATCGTAGAAGGTTTAGGTCATTTAAAAAACTTAGGCGTGCAAGTGACCGACCGCAATGATGCTTTTGCCAGTGCGATTCCAAAAGCCATCCGCTTTATGGATAATAAAATGGTAGAGCGATATAAATGGATTAAAAAGCATGCGGATAATATGGACGGGGATCATCTGAATAACTTGGAAATCCACTACTTATATGCCCGTTCTTTCTTCCTGGATGAAGCCATCAATGGAGGGACGAAAGAAGCTTACAATTATTTTATCCAACAAGCAGAAAAATACTGGTTAAATAAAGGGATTTACCAAGAAGGAATGATCGCCTTAGCTCTTTTTAGAAATGGAAAAGAAACAGTAGCGAAAGACATCGTTAAATCCTTAAAAGAAAGAAGTTTGCAAAATGAGGAAATGGGGATGTACTGGAAATTGCCTGGAGGTTTTTATTGGTATCAGCATCCGATAGAAACTCAAGCCTTGATGATCGAAGCTTTTCGAGAAATCACGATGGATGTCAAAGCCGTAGAAGAGATGCGGATTTGGTTGTTGAAAAACAAGCAGACCAATGCTTGGAAAACGACCAAGGCAACTGCCGCTGCGGTTTACTCGCTTTTGATAGATGATAAAAAAGGAAGTGTTGGAGGTTGGCTTTTAGAAGATGCTCCTTTGCAAGTGAGTTTGGGCGATTTGAAAATTGAACCTAAAAAAGAAGAACTCGAAGCTGGTACCGGCTATTACAAAACCAATTGGAGAGGAGACGAGATCAAAGCTTCTATGGCAAAGGTGAAAATCCAAAATGACAATAGTGTTATTGCCTGGGGAGGATTGTATTGGCAATATTTTGAGCAATTGGACAAGATCACCACTTTTGAAGATACGCCATTGCAAATGAAGAAAGCGGTTTTTAAAGAAGTCAACTCAGACCGAGGTCCGGTTTTGGAAGCATTGGCTGATGGGGCGATACTAAGTCCTGGAGATAAGGTGAAAATCAGAATCGAATTGCGAGTAGATCGAGATATGGAATATGTGCATATGAAAGATATGCGTGGGAGTGGTTTTGAACCGATGAACGTTTTGAGTAGCTATAAATACCAAGGTGGTCTGGGCTATTATGAAAGTACCAAAGATGTATCGACCAATTTCTTTATCGACTTTTTGCCCAAAGGCACTTATGTCTTCGAATATCCCTTGCGGGTGACGCATAAAGGAGACTTTTCCAATGGAATAACTTCCATTCAATGCATGTATGCCCCTGAATTTTCTAGTCATTCGGAAGGTATTCGCTTGAAGGTAAAATAATGGCCGGATAATGGAGCTTATAGGAAATAGAGGAAGAAAGGATTTTATGGTACTCGAAAATTGACCTTTCTTTGTCGTTTTTTCCATTATTTCGGTCGAGAAAAATGATCATTTAAGTAAGAATAGGACTAATTTGAACTTGAATTTTAAAATAAAAATCCAGCATTTTGAAAAAACGCGATATTGCAAAAGCAGTTTTCAATCAAATAAAAAAACGAAGTATGAGCGAACCTAATAAAGAGCGACTTACTGCCGCCGATATGATCATCCGAAATCACGTAATTTGGTCTATGGGAGCAGGAATGATTCCAATCTTAGTAGCCGATATATTTGCGGTCTCCGCCTTGCAGTTAGACATGATTCGTCAATTGAGCAGAGTATATGGCGTAAGTTTTCAAGAAACGCAAGGCAAAGCCATTGTGACTTCTTTGACTAGTTCTGCTTTAGCCAGAATAGGAGCGGGGAGTGTGATAAAATTGATCCCAGGAATAGGCTCTTTCCTTGGTGGTGCTACCGTATCCGCTTTTGCAGGAGCTTCTACCTATGCCTTGGGAGAAGTCTTTAAAAAACATTTTGAATCAGGTGGAACGATTTTAGATTTCGATCCAGATCGTTTGCGCAAGTACTATAAAGAAAAATTTGAAAAGGGAAAAACAGTGGCCAAAGAATGGAAAGATAGTGGCACGGTACCAGGAGAAGATTCTTTTACAGAACCTACGGTAGCCACGGATGCTCCAATGAGCAATCCTGCCCCTTCTGTAGTAAAAGAAGAGGCTGCAGAAATAGTAGTTCCCCAAGAAGAAGTAAAAGACGTCATTTCTAAACTCAAAGATCTCGGAGAACTCAAAGCAAATGGTATTATTTCCGACGAAGAGTTTGAAGTGATGAAGAAAAAATTAATTGACGAGTTCTAACTCTAAACAAGTATTTTAACTTAAGGTTAGTTAAACAATTCTAAAAGCCCGGTATGTTTTTACCGGGCTTTTTTTATTCGTCAAAAGAAATCTTATCTTGAAGCTATCAAAAGAAAGATCTGCAAATACGAATAAAATGGTTTTAAAAAAAACGATTCCTTTCTCTACCTTTTTCTTGTTTTTAGCTTTGGTATTTTTAACTCCTGCTTGCACGGGAATAAAAAAAACAGGAGAAACACCTCCACCAGCAAGTATTGAAATTCGAGATTTAAGTGCCCGCTTAAAAGCAATCCCAGGAATAAGTCGCGTCGTACAAAAAGAACGGAATAGTATTTTTGAGAAAAATATGGAATTGTGGTTTGAGCAAGCCATCGATCATAAAAATCCTGAAAGTCCTGTTTTTCAGCAAAGGGTTCTGTTGGGGCATATTGCTTATGATGCTCCGGTTATTGTCGAAATTCAAGGCTACAACATCAACCAGAATACCGCTGGCGAACTCGCCACTTTACTTGATGCCAACGAAATTCGCATTGAACATCGTTTCTTTGATCCCTCCAAACCAGATACCATTCCCTGGGAGCATCTCACCGTTTGGCAAGCCGCTACGGATCAACATCTAGTGATCAAAAAAATAAAAAAATACGTTTATCCCAATGCCAAATTTGTCAGCACAGGCATCAGCAAAGGTGGACAATGCACCATGATCCATCGAAGTCTATATCCAGATGATGTAGTCGCCAGTGTACCCTATGTCGCGCCCCTGAATTTCTCCAGAGAAGACCCTCGAATTTACGAATTCCTCCGCACCGTAGGTACCGCCGCTCAGCGCCAACAAATTTTAGACTTCCAAAAACTTTGTTTCCAAAGAAAAGCAGGCCTAATCAAATCTTTAGCACAACTGCAAAAAGAAAAAACCTACGAATGGGATCTCGATCTAGCGACTATAATCGATTATTACATCTTAGAATATTCTTTTGCTTTTTGGCAATGGGGTGCTGTACCTTTTGAAAAAATTCCAGGTTCTGAAATCAGTGATAAAGATTTATTAAGCCATTTGCTAAAAGTTTCCGGTCTCCACTTTTTCGAAGCCGCAGGCGTAGAAGCCTTGCGTCCATTCTTTTGGGCAGCGCTGACGGAAATTGGCATGTACGGTTATGAGACCACTGATTTTGCAGAATACCTAGATCGAAAAGATCCTTATCTTTTCGATTTTACCGCACCTGCTAATACCCAGCCTTCTTACGATCCTACTGCTATGAAAAAGGTCAATGACTTTATCCAAAACGAAGCCAAGCAAATGCTTTTTATCTATGGAGGATTGGATACCTGGGGAGCGACGGGTGTGGTCTTGTCGGAAGCCGCGAAAGGCCGAGACAATCATGTATTGACTTTGGCAGATGGGCATCATGAGACTCGAATTGCCTCCTTTGGGGAAGTGGAACGGGAGTGGGTGTATGCTTTGTTGCGGGAGTGGTTGGGGCTGGTAGAGTGAGGGAAGATCATAATATAGAGCCATTGGTTTGTTTACCCTGATACGAGCCCTTCAACGAACTAAAAAAAATACGGAACTAGGTGAATGCTATCGCATTCCTACCTTTTGTTTTTTGGCTTCTGGCCACAAAAAAAACGCCACACCAATCAGCACCCACGCCATCCAAAAGCAGATTTGATTACAAGCCAATAAGCCATATTCACCTCCCACACAAGCCCTGGCTCTATTGTTTTTTTAAAGGATTAGCATTACCTTTCCAACCAAAACAAACAAGTATTTTCCAAAGCGATCCAGTTTAAGAATTCTAAGAAAGATTCCCTATATTAAAAATTAAACCACACCAAATAAACAAAATCAAAACCATATCGAAAATGCGGCAACTCCTTTTCTTTTCAGCCTACCTCCTCATCTTCTGCGTCCTCTCCTGCGCCAGTCCACAAAAAAGACTCAAGAAACAAGATTACCAGGGGGCTTATAAGGCGGCGATTAAAGAACTAAAAAAAGGTAAAAACCCAAGAGACAATAAAGTGATTCTCCAAAAGGGTCTGTCGGCAGTCCTTGCTGAAAAAATTCCAGTTGTTAAACAACTGAGCAACAGCGAGCAAGTCAAAGATTTGGAAAAAGCCCTAAAAGAAAGTAATGGACTTCAAGACAAAATCACCGAAGCAGACCAATACCTTAGAGGTGCCTTCGATGAATCCAAAAACGATTTAGTTCAACTCGATGAGCAAAACAGCCAGGCCATTTATGATATTTCTTTTGCCGCTGGCCAGAGCAAACTAGCCGAATCCATCTCTACCGGATATAAAGAACCAGCGATTAATGCGCACGCTCATTTTGAAAAAGCAAGACAATACACAAGGGAAACGCAAAAGTTAGACTCTCTAATGAACGTTTGTTATGAGTATGGAACGTATATCTATGTGGTATCTGCGCGAGGCGACAGTTGGGATATTAACCGACAGTTTGACGATGTAGAGGGCTATAGTGGTGCTTTTTTAGAAGTATATTATGATCGATTTGTTAGCGATGTAGATTGTGAGATAGCTATTGATTTTCGCGATTTAGACTTTGATCTTGATGAGGATGATGAAACCTTACGCTTCGAAAAAGAAATTGTGGATGGCTATGACGTAGAAGTAGATACGGCTGGAGTAGAAACAGAAATTCCGATTTATAAGACGGTAGAAGGTGGGGTAGTGGTGACGAAAATCGAACGCGTTGGAACTTGGGAGGCTAGTGTACGGGTAAGAAGATCTAGCCAAAATTGTGGATTGAGTGACAACTCATTTTCTGCCGAACGAAGATCTGAGATTTTCGAGTACGAAACCTTTGGCGATGAAAGAGCGATTCCTTCAGAGTATGAAGATGGTCGTTCTGGCGATTTGGTTTCAGAAGATGACATGGAGGAGGAAATGTTAGAGGAAATTTATGCCGCTTTTGTACGGGCTTATTTTTAGCACTTAAGCAGGTGTTCAAAAATATCTATATGTTATATCTGAGTTTATTTTTTTATTAATCGAGGCGAATGGTTCCCGATCCTAGCCGTAGCTAGGTGAGGAGGTTCTTCAACGAAGAGTAATAGAAAAAGAAGCCAGAGAGAATACTATAGTTTA
>CALLVY010000895.1 GCA_938015925.1 uncultured Saprospiraceae bacterium | reverse complement strand
AAAAACCATTCCGACACCGTAATCCGCAAGAGGTGGCAAATCAAATCCCAGTTTTGCGCATTCTTCTCGAAAAAAAGCATCTGGTGTTTGCAAGAGAATACCCGCTCCGTCTCCCACATTCGCTTCATAGCCGCAAGCTCCGCGGTGTTCCATATTGGTAAGCATAAATAAGGCATCGCTAACGAGCTGGTGCGTTTTATGTCCATTGAGGTCGGCAATTAATCCCGTACCGCAGGAATCTTTTTCAAATTCGGATCTATAAAGTCCTTGACGATTTGGATCTATTTCTGGCTCCGTCATTTCTTCTTTGCGGCTAGATGGATTGTTTTCCTCTTTCATGTACAGGAGATATTGATTGGTTTGCTGATGCTTGGTGCTTTTGGAGAAAAACACTTCACATCAAGTAAAAAATAACAGCTCAAGGAAGCTTAAGCCATGATTTTTGGGAATCAGCAATAAAATAAGCGAACTACAAAAATTCTATTTATTTTGAATATTTCCAAATTTTTACCTCTTTTTGATATTAAAATCAAAATAAAAACCATTTTTTATTAAAAAAATTGAAATAAAAAAACAACACTTCTTTTTGTCAGATGAAATAAAATTGGGCGGCAGGGATTTTCACAAAGATTTAATTTGCGAAGCAGAACTAAAAGCTTGCGATTGTCTTGAATAGAGAAAAGAAGATTTTTGGATGGAGGTCCGTGAAGATTTTTTAGAAAAAAAGCAGAATGGTGATTTCGTTTTAAAACATGGAAAGTAATGAAGAAAAAAGAAAAATCTAAGCTCCTTTGCGCCGCAAAAACTTTTCTCGAATCACCTCTTCCACGCTTCGGTTTTGAATTTTACACTCCAACCAAGAAATAAAATCGAGGTATAAAAAAGAACGACCTTCATAAGGATGTGTCGAAAGTGGTTCTAGTCGATCTTTGAGTTCCACAAAAGCAGTTTCCAGACTTTCATTGGTGCTATTGAGGGAGCGACGGAGAAATTGTAAGATCTCTTGCTGCACCAAATTGAGATTTTCCATTTTGGTTAAAAAGCGATAAACGGATTTTACTAAATATTCCAATAAATTAAAATGCCCCAATTCGTAGTGGACAATCAGATTTAGCAATCGGGCAAAACACTGGATATCCCCACGTAGACTTCCTGCTTTAAAATTGATGATGCGATTGAGGTATTCAATGGCTGTATCATTATCTCCACTTCCAAAATACAGACAAGCTAATTTGTAATAAAAAACCAAAACCCGATGAGAATCTAAGTGTTGCTCAAAGGAATGTAACTTTCGATCCATCTCCGGTGCATGCTTGACGCCTTCGGTAAAAGTACCTTCAATAAAATGTTTATTGATCATTCCGGTATAGTAAAACAAGAAGGAATAGGTCTCTGTGTTTTTACTAAAATACTTATGGTATTCTTGGTCGAAATCGTGAAACTGCTTTAAGGTTTCAGACATTCGCTCGTAGGAGCGGGTGTAAAATAAGGAGGCCAATAAATTATTCAAGCCACGCAAGTAAAGGTCAGGATCTTTTCTCAGCATATCGGGATATTCCTGGAAAAGCAATACCCATTTTTGAGCGTATTTAAAACATTGGGTGAAATTTTGGCGGATATAATAATACCAGACGTGAGACTGGTAATAGTAGATTTTCTCAAAGAAAGTCAATCGGGAAGGATCCACCTCAGGAAGATTGGCTTCAAAAAAAACTTTCACCATCTCGAAGTCTTTTTTGTTTCGGGCATGTCCCATCTCTATATACAGGCCATACAAGCGCAAGGCCAGGTTAGACAGGCGAGAAGTAGAACCAATAATCTGATTCCGCAAATCCGATTCCATCGCCAATTCATCTGCTCTATTTTCAATACTCCGGGTAATGTGCCGAGATTCAATCAACTTCTCAAATTCAATGATCTCCAAC
Source organism: uncultured Saprospiraceae bacterium (assembly GCA_938015925.1). Classification (GTDB taxonomy): domain Bacteria; phylum Bacteroidota; class Bacteroidia; order Chitinophagales; family Saprospiraceae; genus CALLVY01. The sequence goes on along the minus strand of CALLVY010000895.1, from coordinate 1,178 downwards.
TCCAATATATCCTGATGAAATTCACTGGCCACGCTTTTTACCTTATCCAATATTTTCAAACTCTGTAGGTAAAGTCCCTTATTGTAAAGAATTCTGGCAAAATCAATTTGCTCCCGAATCTGGAGATCAATATTTTTCTGCGTTTCAATCAAACGAAGGCTGGTCAATAATTGCTTGTACAGATGTCGCTTCAAGTTGGATAACTGTTGGCGCTTGATGCTTGGTATTCTTTTGAAAATTATTTCCTCGTCGTATTCTTTTTGTTTGTCCAATACATTAAATAATTGCACAAACAAGACCACATCACTTCCTGATCCTCGATTGACATACATTCGAAAATTACGTTTCTCCGCCTTTGAGAGCGTTTTGATCAGATGAAATAATGGTGCGGAATGATGGTTGGGCATTGTAAAAGCCTATTTTCTAAATTATTGTTTATCAGATATTTAAGACTCCCAATGGCTCATTGGGTTTCGGCAGAAAACAAAAAGCTGATTTTCTTTCTCTCGCCAGAAGCGATAGTTTTAAGAAAGAAAAGAAACAGCCCCAATATTAATAAAATTAATTCAACTCCGCATCGCTAATGTCAGGAACGGCCAAAACACTCTTTGATAAAATCTGGGATCACCATCTTATCAGTCAACGCGAAGGCTATCCCGATGTCCTATATATTGATCGGCATTTCATTCACGAAGTCACTTCTCCGCAAGCTTTTGATGGCTTGCGCAAAAGAGGGATTCCCGTAGCACGACCCAAACAAACCATCGCTACCGCTGATCATAATGTGCCCACCAAAAACCAACACCTACCAATCGTCGAAGATCTTTCTCGTTTACAAGTAGAAACTTTACAAAAAAACTGTACCGAATTTGGATTGGACCTTTATGGGCTTGGCCACGAAAAACAAGGAATCGTACATGTGATTGGCCCCGAACTGGGCATCAGCTTACCTGGAATGACCATGGTCTGCGGCGATAGCCACACTTCTACACATGGTGCCCTGGGAGCAATTGCTTTTGGAATTGGAACAAGCGAGGTGGAACAGGTCTTGGCGACCCAAAGCCTGCTCGGCATCCGTCCCAAAACCATGAAGATTGAAATCAACGGAACTTTAGGCAAAGGCGTATTGTCCAAAGACATCATCCTTTATATTATTTCCAAAATTTCTACCTCTGGTG
>CALLVY010000894.1 GCA_938015925.1 uncultured Saprospiraceae bacterium | reverse complement strand
GATGAAGAAATTGACTTGACCATTGATGCTTTGACCAAAGGAGTGAATCACATGCGTGAATTGAGTCCTATTTGGGAAATGTATAAAGAAGGGGTCGATATTGATGCCATCGAATGGTCAGCGCACTAAGCAGCACACATTTTTAAAAACAACTTGATACTTTAATAGTAATAAAAAACATAGATCATGGCTTATTCAGATAAATTGTTGGACCACTTCAAAAATCCTAGAAACGTAGGTACGCTTGACAAAAGCAAAAACAATGTTGGAACCGGATTAGTCGGTGCACCTGAGTGTGGAGACGTTATGCGTTTGCAAATCGAGGTAAACGAAGAAGACGGAACCATCAAAGAAGCAAAATTCAAAACCTTTGGTTGTGGATCTGCGATTGCCTCTTCTTCTTTGGCTACCGAGTGGCTCAAAGGAAAATCTATTGACGAAGCAATGGCGATTGACAATATGGCCATCGTGGAAGAATTGGCTTTACCTCCAGTAAAAATCCACTGTTCTGTATTGGCAGAGGATGCGATCAAAGGAGCGATTGCAGATTACAAAAAGAAAAATGGGATCGCAGTAGAGTCTACTGAAGCGAGCCATTAAGAAGTTTACGAAATAAAATTTAAGACCATGTTATTTGTAGCAGATAGTGCCAAAAATAAAGTAACGGAACTTCGCCAGCAGGAAAGCATGGCGGATGATTTTTTCATTCGCGTTTCTGTAACTAGTGGTGGTTGTTCGGGCTTATCCTATAAAATGGATTTTGATAATGAGACTCAACCTAATGATCAGGTCTTTGAAGATAATGGCGTAAAAGTCGTTACCGATCTCAAAAGCTTTTTATACCTCTGCAATACGACTTTAGAGTTTTCTGGAGGATTAAGCGGCAAAGGCTTTTATTTTAATAATCCTAATGCTGCGCGCGAGTGTGGTTGTGGAGAAAGTTTTGCGGTTTAGGTTTTAGCTCTTTATAAAAATTAGAAGCCCAAAGTTGTTGATCAACTTTGGGCTTTTTTTATTGGCAGTTAAAAAACAATCTTTAAGTCACCGCCGCCTTTCTCACTATATTATGTAACAAGCGAGGAAAGAGCCTTTTCAATAAAACCGCATAAGTTTCTTTTCCACCAATAGTCACTTCCATCTTTTCTCGCTTGATGGCTTTTACAATATTGGCCGCACAATCTTCTGGGGACATTCCTGCTCCGGTAGCCTTATCCATCGACTCTTGAGCGGAGCCATCAGAGGTAAGCGCATTTTTGGAAATATTGGTTCGGATGTATCCGGGGCAGATGAGCGTTACTTTGATTTGATCATCGTGGTGTTCCATACGGAGCGCGTCAAAAAAACCATGTAAGGCATGTTTGGCACCGCAATACCCTGAGCGAAGTGGCGAAGCAAATTTGCCCATCAAACTAGTGATTACTCCAAAGTGACCGCTTTGCTGTTTTATAAAAACAGGTAAGACCACTTTCGTCAAAGCTACCGTTCCCAAATAATCGACATCCATTAGTTTTTTAAAAACGGAAAATTCCGTTTCATTTAATAAGGACCGTTGGCTTAATCCACCATTATTTATGAGCACATCAATTTGCCCAAAATGGGCGATTACCTGATCGACTTTACCTTGCATGGCATCATGCTCAGCGAGGTCCAATGGTAAGACCAATACTTGTTCGTCTGGAAGATTACAGGCCGCCTTCACTCTTTCCAATTCTTTTTTCCGGCGAGCAGAAAGTATTATTTTACTCCCTTCTTTCGCACAATGTAAAGCCAGCGCTTCTCCAATTCCTGAAGAGGCTCCAGTTATCCAAATTACTTTATTTTTAAATGCGGTCATATGGTATTTTTTCGATCTACTAATTCGTAGAGATCACGAATACTTTTTTAGTAAGCCAATAAATCACCGATTGCAACAGCCACTTTTTCGATAGAAGGAATCATCGTTTGTTCCAAAACTGAGTTAAGTGGAATAGCGGGTGTATTGGCAGCGCCCAAAGTTCGCACAGGCGCATCCAGGGCTTCGAAACAATTTTCCTGAATACGAGCAGCAATACTTTGTGCAAAACTATTATTTACGGGTTCCTCGGTTACTACCAAGCAACGTCCATGTCTGCGAGCAGCTTCGAACATCGCTTTTTCATCTAAAGGAAATAGCGTTCTCAAATCAAGAACTTCCACTCGTCCGGGAAAATCTTTTTCTGCATTCAAAGCCCAGTGAACCCCCATGCCATAACTAATAACGAGCAGAGATTCTCCTTTCTCGATCTTTTCTGCTTTGGCATTTTTGGCGATCCTTGCTTTCCCGAAAGGGATCTGATAATCTTCAGAAGGTTCGATGGTTCTAGCTGCATCTGTTCCTTTTACTTTCGACCAATAGAGCCCTTTGTGTTCTAGGATCACGACTGGGTTGGGATCATAATAAGCGGACTTCATCAAACCTTTAAGGTCTGCTCCATTGCTTGGATAAGCTATTTTTATTCCTCGAATATTAGTCAATACACTTTCTACACTGGAAGAATGGTAAGGGCCACCACTTCCATAAGCACCAATAGGTACCCGCAAGATCATACTCACCGGCCATTTTCCATTACTCAAATAACAAGAACGGCTCACTTCTGTAAACAACTGATTGAGACCTGGCCAAATATAATCTGCAAACTGAACTTCTACAATTGGCTTTAAGCCTGCCGCAGACATTCCTACGGTAGACCCAACGATAAAAGCTTCTTGAATCGGGGTATTGAAAACGCGTTCCTCGCCAAATTGTTGAGCGAGCGTGGCGGCTTCTCTAAAAACACCACCTAGTCGTCCCCCCACATCTTGTCCATAAAATAAACACTCCGGATGTTTTTCCATTAATTCCCGTACGGCGAATAAAGCACAGTCCACCATTACAGTTGCGTCTTTTCCTTCTGGCTCTCTTTCTCCTACTTCTTCTGTAACAGGAGTCGGTGCAAAATCATGAGTATATAAATCTTCAGGACGTGGATCTTCTGCGGCTAATGCCTTGTCATAATCTGCCTTTACTTTAGTTTCCACCTCTGCCTCAATCTTCGCTAAAGCTTTTTCGGTGACGTCTAGGTCTAAGAGTTGTTGATGGAGAATAGGAAAAGGATCTCTGGTAGCGTGTTCTTCCAAATCATCTCGATACCATTCTTTGCGCACTCCAGAGGTATGGTGATTGAGCAATGGTACTTTGGCGTGAACCAAAAATGGGCGACGCTCCGATCGGATGGTTTTTACCACTTTTTCTAATTCGGTATAGCATTCGGAAAAATCACTTCCATTGATTTTCACTACTTCTATCCCAGGAAAACCTTTGGCATAGCCTGCGGCATCTGTAGAACGAATTTCTTTGGCATTGGCAGAGATGTCCCATTCATTGTCTTGTACCAAAAAGATCATAGGGAATTGCTTGAGGGCAGCCATGTGCAGAGCTTCGGAAACTTCGCCTTCGGTCATCGAAGCATCTCCGAGCGAACAAACGACGACTGGTGCTTTGGCGGAGGCTTTGGTGATGCCTTGCTTTTCTTTGTATCGAATGCCCATGGCAATTCCGGCGGTGGGAATGGCTTGCATTCCGGTCGCAGAGGATTGATGAGGGATTTGAGGTTTATCGGCTTGGCGGAGGCTGGGGTGGCAATAATAAGTACGCCCTCCAGAAAAAGGATCTTCTCTTTTCGCCATCAATTGAAGCATCAAATCATAAGGTTCCATTCCGATTCCAAGCAGCATGGCATCATCGCGATAATAAGGAGCAATAAAATCCTGTGGCTCCATCAATAGGGCAATGGCCAATTGTACTGCTTCGTGTCCCCTTGAAGTCGCATGAACATATTTTGAAACCACCTTAAAGTTATCTTCATAATGCTCTGACATGAACTTAGCCGTTGCCATTAAGCGATAAGCTTTTAATAATTTCGCCTTTGCTATTTTTGATTTGGTTTTCAACATTTTCTTTAGTTAGTAGCGTTTATTCAGACATCTTTAAAGCCACACCATTTCGAGTAGCATATGATTTTATCAAATCCACTAATAGTGTGGAAGAATTTTCTTCAGCGAAAGAACCATCCAGTATGCTGGCATCTACTTCCTTAGAAAGTCGATTATAGTCCATTTCATCGATGACTTCTAAATCCATTTCGAAATCACTTTCTTTGCCTTTGACGGTTATTTTTTCATCTTCTAGACTAATGTTCTTCATTTCGCTCCATTTCCATTGCTGAATAAAATAATCATCATAGGAAAATGCGTTTGCGTCTACGTAGATTGATGGATTACTATTTAGTAAAACCTGGCCGATATAATAAAGGAGAAGTACGCCAATCATTACCAAGTCGAACCTGAGCCAATCGGTATTGTGCGTTCTTAAATAAACCACATAAAACAAAACCAGGACGATTCCTTGTACTACTAATTTATTATGGCGACTACTCTTCTCTTTTAGCCGAACGATTTCCGTATTTCCTTTTAAGCGATAAAAGAAAATCCGTTTTAGAACTAAATAGGCACTAAAGATAAAAAGATAAAGCTCAATCATCGTTTTATAAGTACTATAAAAGGATGAAAAACCGGTACCTGGAGCTATCCAGGCTCCTGATAATCCAATCAAGATTAGAAAAATAACTATAGCTGTATTTATTTTTTCCATAAAAAATATTCCTTTTTTTTGCAAAAACTGAACGGTTCCCGCGCCTAAAATTTCAAAACTGTTTTATTTCTAGCGACTTATGCACTAATGAAATTTCTCATGTATTTAATTTATCCTGTTATTTGCTTTCCTAAATTTACGAAATGCAAAAATCTTTTTGTCGTGACTTCGTAAAAATTAAGATTTAGGCATAGTAATTGCAAAAAGTAAAGGGAATTGCATGTAGTTTGATTCTCCCATTTTCAAAAAAGCAATTCTTTCTTGCAAATTTGCAAGCTCGATTTTCATCCCCTCCGAAAATCAATCACAAATCCCCCTTTTACAAATCCCCTCTCTGACACCTTTTAAGGTGACTAATAATCGCTTATGAATTTTTATTTTTAATTATATCATAAACTTAAATAAGTCACACTTTATCGCAAACCTAAATTGTTTATAGTCCTGGGGGACTATAATTTTGTTAACATAAATTGAATATTCAAATCAACTCTAAAATCCCACGACATGAAAAGATTAAATGACCTAAGAAAACAACTTCCAAGCAATGCAAGACTCAATACTTTCGAGTCTACTCGCGTAAAAGGTGGAGCAGAGAAACAAGCGCCACGTAGTAGTGCGGATAGACCATCTAATCCACCACCACCACCACCATCGGATGGCTTTGGAGGATAAAACTATTGTTTTTAATCCTAAGTGAAGCGGATTCAAACCTTCTTTGCTTATTATTAACAAAGCGCGAATCAAAATATAATTTTGATTCGCGTTTTTCTTTCTGCATACCCTTGTTTTAGGTATGATTTTTGCATTTTTTATTCCGTACAATTGGTGTTCAAATAGACCTAATCCGTGCATCATTTTCCCCCTCTTTATAGATTCCCTCCCGATCACCTTTTGCAAGGTGACTACAATCGTTTATAAATGGATAGATCCTTTCTTTGCTTATCGGCAAAGCTAGGCTTATAGGCCACAATATCAGGTAATTCACCTCTTACTTGGGGTCGGTTTCAATTTCTATTTTAAAACAATCATATATGCTAATCTTAAATTTAAATTGTTTTAAGCTCGCGAGAGCTATAGACTTGACAATATAAATTGAATATTCAAATCAACTCTAAAATTTCATGACATGAAAAGATTAAATGACCTAAGAAAACAACTTCCAAGCAATGCAAAGCTTAATACTTTCGAGTTTACTCGTGTAAAAGGTGGAGCGGACAAACTTGCTCTTCGATTAGGAGGCAGCAATATTACTCCTCCTACGACGACGACTGTAGATAGACCATCAGGGAAACCAGGCTGTAGCCTTGGAGGTTAAAGCTATTGTTTTCAAGCTCAGGTGAAGCAGATTCAATCTTTCTTTGCTTAATAATAACCAAGCGCGAATTAGAATTACATTCTGATTCGCGCTTTTCTTTTTGTATACCCTTTTTAGGGTATGCTTTTTGCATAAAGCCTTATTAGGTACATAAAAGTTAATAATTTACCTTAATAAATGGCCCATTTAATATCAATCGTAAAACCAATTTTTTTTGGTCTCTGGATATTCGCAATCGTTGCTTTGTTGCCTCAACAAGGCCTGGCCAAACTATCTGATAGCCTTCTTCAAACCATTGAAACGGAAATAAAGAATTTAAAGGCATTGGATATCCTCCAACTAGCCACTCAGCAATCTCTCAAAAACCTAGATCTTTCCATCTATTATTCTGAAATGGCGCTTGATTTGGCCAAAAAAGAAAATGATCTCGAATCCTCTTATCGAATTTATCGGGAAAGAGGTTTTATTTATCAGGAAAATAATCATATGCGTAAATCCTTACGCGAATTTGAAAATGCATTGACGGTAGTCAACCAACTTGACAATGATTCTCATCGATTGGATACTTATACCGATTTGGCGATCAGCAATCGCAAGCTCAGCAATTATAAAGCGACTACCGACTATCACACGATGGCGCTTTTCCTGGCTCAAAAAAATGACAACTTACTCATGGTTGAGTACAGTTATCATGGATTAGGAACATTATATGAATTGGTGGGTGATTTTGACAAAGCTCTGGAATATTATTTCCAGTCCCTGGCTATTGCGGAAGAAAGAAAATCTACCTCTGGTGTCGTGATTACTTTGCAGAATATTGCGAATACTTATACCAAAACCGATAATAGTTATCAGGCTTTAGAAACTATCGAAAGAGCCTATACTTTGGCTGGCACTACTGAAGATTCTCTTATTATAGCAGAAGTACTCTATGATTATGGAAGGGTTCTTCACAAGGCAGGCAAACATTCGATGGCGCTAGAGAAGCACCTCGCTGGATTGGAGATTTATGAAAAAGTAGGACAAAAAACGTCCATCGTCCGATCCTTGATTGAAATCTCGGGTATTTATACCAGAATGGAAAAATACAATCAGGCGCAGACTTATTTTGACTTGTGCTTTAATGAATACAAAGACTATTTATCTACTAGAGACAATGCTCATCTTTATAATAAGCAAGCTTATTTATTTCAGATTTTAGATAAAACGAAAAAAGCAGAAGAAGCATTTTTAAAAGGACTCGACATTTCTATCAAACATGAATACAAGGTATTGAGTCAGGAAAATCATTTTGCCTTATACCAGATTTATCGAAAAAATAACGAAACAGAAAAAGCCTTATCTCATTTGGAGGCTTCCAATAAGCTCTTAAATTATATCCAAAACAATGAAAAGGCACAACGTATTGACGAGATGCAATTTCAATACGAAGCAGAAAAAAGAGAACGTAAAATCCAAGAATTGCAATACAGTCGTAATACGGTATTCTATATTGGTATTTGTTTATTCTTAGCAATTGCCGCTATCTTTCTTTTTTATACTACGGGTATCAAAATAAAAAATAACAAAGCACTACTTAAAAGAAACGAAGAGTTTGAAGATCAAAACCGGAAACTCGGTGAGTCCAATCAAGCCCTTAGTCAATTTGCTTATGTAGCCGCTCATGATCTAAAAGAACCTTTGCGAAACATTGGTAGTTTTATCAATTTATTGCAAAAAAGGTATGGACAGCAATTTGGAGAAGAAGCCAATAGCTATATGTCTTATATCAAATCTGGTGCAACGAGAATGAATAATCTTTTGGTGGATTTGCTAGAATTTTCTACGCTAACTACTCAGGAAGCCAGTGATGAATTGATCAATATTCGATCGGTCGTTTCAGAAGTTATTGGAAATTTACAGACTAGAATTGAAGACCAAAAAGCCATCATCAAATACCCGGACAAAATGCCAAGTGTTCATATGAAACGCAATCACCTGGTGCAGGTTTTACAGAATTTGGTTTGCAACTCGCTTAAGTTTGTAGAAGGTGTCCCAGAAGTTAATATTCAATATTTTCCAGAGCCGGATCACATTCTACTCATGGTAGAAGACAATGGTATTGGAATCAATAAAGATTATAAAAACAAGGTATTCCTTTTGTTCCAACAATTGGAAAAGAATAAAGGCTATGGTGGAACAGGAATTGGTTTGACCATTTGCAAGAGTATTGTAGAAAAATACAATGGTCAGATTTGGTTTGAATCGGGGCTGCTCAAAGGGACTCGTTTCTTTATCCGACTACCTTTACAGGAAAGTTTGGACACTCCTTCTAGTGATCAAAAAAATACAAAAAAAGGAAAGAGAGAGCTCTCTGAATCCTATGCTTGATATTGAAGTTCATTCTGTTTAATGATTAGACTTTATCGTACCTTAATGTACGATAAAGTCTATTTCATTTCTATCTTATTCCTGTTTATCTCGACCTGCTCGAAACACGCCTTTAATTTCGTTCCAGGTTTTAAATAATTGCTCTTGTGAAGGGCGGTTTTCGGGTACGCTGCGCAAAGGTTCGCAAGGTATTAGTTCCTCATAAAGTTCGGCAGGTAAAGCTTGATACAAGGCCGTTCCTTTCGTTTTCCAGGCAATCATTTCATCACTAACCTCCTTGATAATTTTACCCGGATTTCCTACGACCAAACTTCGCGTTGGAATTTTCATTTTTGCTTTCACAAAACACAAGGCACCGATGATACATTCATCGCCTATCTCCACATCATCCATCACCACCGCATTCATTCCAACCAAAACATTTCTTCCTACCGTCGCACCATGAATCACTGCACCATGGCCGATATGCGCTCCTTCTTTCAACAAAACGGTGACTCCAGGAAACATATGAATCGTACAATTCTCTTGCACATTACAGCCATCCTCAATTACAATACCTCCCCAATCACCACGGATCGCAGCACCTGGCGCCACGTATACATTTTTGCCAATGATTACATTGCCTGTTACGGTCGCTTGTGGATGAATGAAGGAAGATTCATGGACAACCGGACGGAAGCCTTTGAATTCGTAGATCATAGGGTCTTGGATTTTATCAATAATTCGAACTTATGGAAAGTACAAAAGTACGACATTCGACAGAATAGAAAAAATGAGTTCTTTTGTCTTAAGTTCCCTACTCCGACCGCCTTGGCTTTTCCTAAAAATAAAAAGGGTGCAGTTTTCACTACACCCTTTTTATTATTCTATTTCGGCAATAAGTTTAGTCACTAGCCAAATAAGACAAAAGTCTTAAGATCTCCAAGTATAACCATACCAGAGTAAACAATAGTCCCATCGCAGAATACCATTCCATATAATCTGGGGCTTCCATTTGCTCTCCTTTTTCGAAGTTGTCAAAATCCAACAGCAAATTCATTGAGGCAATACCGATGATCACTAAGGTAATTCCAATACTAAACATTCCGCCATCGTGTAAGAATGGGATGGAGATACCGAAGAAATACAAAACAATATTAACTAGATACAAAAGCATCACCGCACCTACGGCCATAGTAACTCCTGCTCGAAATTTTTCAGTAACGGTAATCAAGCCAGACTTATACAACATCAACATCGTAAAGAGAATAGAAAAAGTAACCGTAACTGCCTGGAAGATGATTCCTGGAAAGAAAGCGTCGGCATAATAAAAAGTGATGGTTCCTACCAAAAGTCCTTCAAGCGCCGCATAAATTGGGGCCAAAACAGGAGATCGACTTGGATTACGACTGGCGATAAACATTACAATAGCACCACCGATAATCCCGCCCCACATAAACAATTGATTAGGGAAAGTATAAGATAGTAAACCGGTAGCCAACATCACACTCATCAAAACAAGCGTTTTATTGATCGCACCGTTAATAGTCATTGGTTGATAGTCTGCGCCGACCATTCCGGCGTCTAAGACTTCTCTATATTTATCCTCACCCAATACTGGATTGGAGGATTCTGTAAATGCTTTTTTACTCATGATTTATATTTTTATGAACAATAATGGTCTAAGATAATATTTTTTTAATAACAATTCTAGCACTGGCGTATCAGCAGATGGATTCGCGTCCAAAAGGAAAAACTATACGCGCTCCAAAATAGTGGCATATCCCTGCCCCACTCCAATACACATGGTCACTAATGCATAACGCTTTCCTTGTTCTTTTAGTTCAAGGGCTGCACTTTGCAAAATTCTTGCGCCAGTCATGCCTAAGGGGTGTCCAATCGCTATTCCTCCACCGTTCGGGTTGATCCTTGGATCATCATTGGCCAAGCCCCATTCCTTAGTACATGCCAAAACTTGTGCCGCAAAAGCTTCATTGATCTCAATAATATCCATGTCTGCCATCGTCAAACCGGCCTTCTTTAAGGCCAAATTAGAGGCACTCACGGGCCCGATCCCCATTACTTTAGGCTCTACACCCGCTACGCCTGAACTCACAATTCTCGCCAAAGGCTTTAAATTATGGCTTTTTAAAGCACTTTCTGAGGCGACAAGTATGGCTGCGGCTCCATCATTAAGACCCGAAGCATTCCCGGCCGTCACAGTTCCGCCGTCTTCCGCTTTACGGAAAGCAGGTCTTAGTTTGGCCAAAATCTCCAAAGTGGTTCCAGGGCGAATAAACTCATCCTGATCGAAGATTATCGGATCAGCTTTGCGCTGAGGAATCGAAACGGGCATAATTTCTTTGGCTAAACGTCCTGATTTTTGTGCCGCTGCCGCTTTCATTTGCGACCAATAAGCAAAAGCATCTTGTTCTTCTCGATTGATCTTGTAGCGGTCCACTAAATTTTCGGCCGTATTGCCCATGGCATCCGTTCCAAATTTAGCCGCCATTTTAGGATTGACAAAACGCCAGCCAAAACTACTATCGTGCATTTTCGCATCTCTTCCAAATGGCTTAGACACTTTTGAAATCACCCAAGGGCCACGTGTCATATGTTCCACACCACCACCGATAAACAAATCACCATCGCCTGCCTTAATCGCCCGATTCGCATGAATAACGGAAGACATCCCAGAGGCACACAGTCGATTGACTGTTTCTCCAGGAACGGTCCAAGGCAAACCCGCCAACAAAGCGGACATCCTCGCAATATTTCTATTATCCTCTCCGGCCTGATTGGCACAACCTAAGATCACATCATCAATCGCCGCCTTGTCCAAGTCTGGATGACGATCCAATAATGCTTTAATCGCATGTGCTCCTAAATCATCGGTACGAATCGGAGCAAGAGTGCCTACAAATTTTCCAATTGGGGTACGAATACCATCTACAATAAAAGCGTCTTTCATTTGTCTATTTTTATTTCAAATAAAGGCCACATGGAACCTGTCTACTGTCTGGTTTCATATTTCCCATGTTTCTTTTTTTCTATAAACGGTGCCTTTGAATAAGGCGACTAATATTTTATCTTGATTGTGAATTTCTACATTATAAATGGCCGTCTTTCTCCCGAGGTAAACTTCTTTCGCGGTAGCCGTAAGTATATCTCCCGGATACACCGCTTTGGTATGTGAAATAGAAGTTTCGATAGAAACGGCATGCACGCCTTGGGAGTTGGAGGCAAAAGCAAAAGCACTATCTGCCAGGGAAAAAGTAATTCCTCCATGCGTCACACCAAAGCCATTGCACATCTCTGGTCGGACCTTCATTCGCAAAACAGAATAGCCTGGTTTCTCTGCAACTCTCTCGACCCCTAACCACTGACTAAAGGCATCGTTCTGATACATTTTGTCAATTATTTTTTGTGCTTTTATTTCGGGTGTCATGCTTGAGAGGTATTTGTATTCCCTACTTCTTCTTTTTCTCCTTTTGGGTAAAACGTTTTTTTATCTCTAGCCATTTTACGAAGCAATGGACTGCAACGGTAGCGGTCTTCTAAATATTCGTGGTGCAATCGATCCATCGTTGCGACGCAGTGTTCGATGCCTTTTTCATCCGCCCACTGCAATAAGCCTTTTGGATAATTGACACCTTTGGTCATGGCCAAATCTATGTCCTCGCGCGAAGCGACATTCCAAAATAAAGCATCTGCTGCTTCATTGATGAGCATGACGACAATTCGCCAAGCGATATCTTCTCCCAATTGTTGGTTTTCCACAGGTGCAGGTTTTTCTGCGCCTTCGGTATAATCGTAATATCCGCGTCCCGTTTTTCTACCTAAATAACCCGCTTCAGAAAGTCGCTTTTGGGTGAAAGCCGGACGATATCGAGGATCGTAATAGAAAGCTTTAAAGACGGTTTCTGTTACCGTATAATTGATGTCATTTCCAATGTAATCCATCAAAGTAAAAGGGCCCATGCGGAAGCCTGCTATTTGAGTCATTGCCCAATCAATCGTCGCTACATCCGCAAGGCCTTCTTCCAAAATTCGCAAAGCTTCTCCATAGAAAGGTCGGGCAACTCTGTTGACAATAAAGCCAGGGGTATCTTTGGTTTGTACCGTCAATTTCCCCCAAGTGTTTACCAATTTAGTGGCGCGATCCAATACCTCTGCACTCGTCTGAATCGCTGGAATAATTTCCACCAACTTCATCAACGGAGCTGGATTAAAGAAATGAATTCCAATTACCCGAGATGGATTATCACAAGCTGCGGCAATCGAGGCAATTGATAAAGAAGAAGTGTTACTCGCTAAAATACAATCTTTGGAAACGATGTCTTCCAATTGTTCGAAGACCGCTTTTTTGATTTTAAGATTTTCTACAATGGCTTCGATCACCAGACCACAATCGGAGTAAGCAAAAGTATTGTCTACAAAATAGATGCGTCCAAAGATGGCTTTAGCCGTAGCATCATCCATTCTGCCTTTTTCGACTTGGCGGTTGAGTATTTTTAATAATTTATCTCGACTTCGGATGAGCGCATCTGGGTTATTATCGTATAAACGGACTTCATGTCCAGCGGACGCAGCCACCTGAGCAATACCACTTCCCATTGAGCCACTTCCTAATACACCTATGATCATAATTTTTGTTTTTCTTGTTTTTCCAATAGTAAGCAGGTGGTCAAATTAAACTAAGCTTTTTGAGGGACTATCTCGACAAGCTCGGCACAAGCCTTTTTTGCTGACTCTTCGTTGTAAAATCAGTCGATATACCCGGCATAACTCCTGATTTTACGCCTCGATTCAGTAAAAAATAGCCTCCTCAATATTTCATAAATAATTTTGCTCTCTTACTTACTTAGGCTCCAATAAATTTAGGTTTTCTTTTTTCTAGAAAAGCCTGAACGCCTTCTTGATAATCCGCAGTCAATCCGGCTGCCGATTGCAATTGTTCTTCGATGGCCAATTGAGTAGTGAGGTCGTTGGTTAAGGAATGATTGAGGGCTCGTTTGGTATAGCCTAAACCTTTGGTTGGCATATTGGCTAATTTGCTGACTATTTTTTGAACTTCTTCTGCGAAGTTATCATCTGGAAAAGCTTTGTAAATCATTCCCATTGCAGCAGCTTCATCGGCCGACACTTTATCCCCAAGCATCATCAAGGCAGTAGCTCTTTGGCGACCAATCAGGCGCGGTAAAAAATAAGTACCGCCACTATCCGGGATCAATCCAATTTTACTAAAGGCTTGAATAAAAGTAGCAGAAGCCGTCGCTACACAAATATCGCAAGCTAAAGCGATATTCGCTCCTGCTCCAGCGGCAACACCATTGATCGCAGAAACGATTGGTTTTTCCAAATGGGCGATTTTTTCAATGATCGGATTATAATGCTTTTCTACGATATCATGCAATTCTAATCCATTATCCGCAATCGCTTCCTGCAAATCCTGACCTGCACAAAAAGCTTTTCCGGCACCAGAAATTAAAATCACTCTTACTTCCGGGTCCTCCGCCCATTCGTCCAATTGGCTTTGTAGCCCCATGGCCATTTCTTTATTAAAACTATTGTAAACATCCGGCCGGTTTAGGGTAATCTTTCCGATACCGTCTTGCTTTGAAATAAGAAGTGATTCCATATTTTTTTGATTTTTATTCTTTGACTTTTTTTATTTTTCAAACAGTCAAAGAACGGTTCTTTTATTTAAAACTTTTCCAAAACCTGTTCCCACATGATATCGACCCAGAGGCCATACATTTTACCAGAAGGATGGAGCCCATCTGTAGCGACCAATTCGGTATCATTTAGACCTTGTCTGGAAATTGGGGTGATATTAAAATAAGTAACTCCCATGGCATCTGCCACCGTTTTATTGATGAAATTATAATCGTCTAATTCCTCACTCACCTCCGTAGGATTGGATCGCGATTGACCAAATGGCGTGTAAATATAATCAGGAATAGAGACTATAAAAACGCGTTCTTTTTTTCCACCTGCCAACTGAATTGCCCTATTGACTAATTCTGTAAATGCTTCTCCATACAGATTGATATCGGTGCCCTGGAATTGGTTATTGACCCCAATGAGTAAAGAAACCAGATCGAAAGTATCCAAAAGCATTTGATCTTCGATTCCCTGCTTGAGGTTGTCTGTTCGCCAGCCTGTTTTTGCGATGATTTTTGTTTCTATGTTCAGCCCTTTTTCATTCAATCGGTCTGCCAGTTGTATGGGAAATCGTTCTGCTTCTTCTACACTTTGACCAATGGTATAAGAATCGCCCAAGGCCAAATAGTTGACGATCTCTGGCTCCTCTACCACAGGTATAAATACCGCTGGCTCGTCGGAACTACAGGCACAAAGTAATAGAAAAGGAAAAATAAATTTCAGGTATTTCAGCATAGGACTCGAGGGCTTAGCAATCAATGGCATTTAAAATAATCGAATGGTTCTAAACAAGCATTGCATTTATGATGCGCTTTACACGCTGTGGAACCAAACTGACTGATCATCTCCGTATCTAAAGAATCGCAAAGCGGACAAGGAATCTTTTTGGGTTCTGCAAAGAGGGCACTTTTATCTACGCTCGTTCCTACTGGTGGAGCGATTCCATAGGCTTTTAGTTTCTCTTTTCCAGCTTCACTCATCCAATCTGTCGTCCAGGCCGGACTCAACACGGTACTTATCTGTGCATCCGGATATCCTTCGGCCGCCAAGGCGATTCTGATATTCATTTCGATAACGTTCATCGCTGGACAGCCAGAATAAGTTGGGGTAATCACAACCGCC
>CALLVY010000893.1 GCA_938015925.1 uncultured Saprospiraceae bacterium | reverse complement strand
AACTCCGCAGGAGGGAATGTCCAGTGGACATTCATCGTAGTGAACCGCTAGCGGATGGGCAGCCTTATCTTGTCTAGCGTTTTTCAAAACATATCCCGTCGGTATGTTTTACCTTTTTTGGGCAATTGCAAAAAATGAAAGGACCTTTTAGCTGAATAATCAATGGTGTTATATCCAAAGCCAGCTCATCTACATGGAATTTTTTAGATATAATGGATCTTATAAAATTCGGGATGACTCATGTTGTTGCTAAAGTCTTGGGAGAAATATTTCCCTTAAGTTTTCATTCTTGAATCAGATCATTGTTCTAATTTTAAATTCCATTCCAATCCTCCACTCAATTCCATAGACGCAAATTCCAAATGAATCACTCTCCTTGCTTTTGGTTTTTTATTCTTAGGAGGAATTACCTTATCCGAAGCGTGTAAGATTAGCGGTTTTAGTAATTGTATTCCTCCAGAAGGAATTTCGCAAATAAATGGAATACTGTTTTTGGTGATCAGGTTGATCTCTGTATCGCTTAGTCTTTTGTTTTGGGAGCCCGGAATCACTTTAAGGGCGCCATTTTTCTGATGCGTATCATCCAGGTGGATGCGGATGCTGAATCTGTTTTTGGATATTTCGTCTGGTGGACAAACACTGTGGGTATCTTCTTTGATCGTCCACGAAGTATAGCCTTTTACTTTTTTCTTTTCCTTTACTTCAATCGGTACATCCTGATGCCAGCCAACGAGCCAATTGGCGTCTGCTCTTTTGTCGAGATAAGTCGCTTTTACTAAAAAAGCTTTTGGATCAATGACTTCAATGATCTTTTGTAGATTTCGATTGATTATTACCTCGTGTAGAAGAGGAATTTTTTCTAATAAATGGCGAATTGAAAAAACTTTCTTTGGAAGGTTTTCGGTATACTTATTAAGCATAAAACTCATCTTGCGGATTTCTCTTTGGGTATAGACTTTTTTGAGAATAGTCGATCCTTGATGCCTAAGTTTTTGGGAGAGGCTGGCCAGGGTTTTTTCGGTCAATATAGTTTGGTAAAAATCAAGCGCATTACTGATGCGGACTTCAATATTTCGTCTGAGTTTTTCGGGGGCGATTACGGTAACGCCATCTCCAAAAGCAAGTATTTCTTTTTCTAGTTCATAATTGTGCTGCACTTCCAGAGAAACGGTAACGCCTTGTCTATCCCTTTCTACTTCCTGTTGGGTCCAATGCAGTGGTTTGGTAAGGGCATAGGGTGCATGACGGTGAGAAAAACGAAGCATGATTTTCTGGGGAGCTAAACTGGGACTTACCGTAACGCCGATAGCATGTTTGAAATATTGGTCTGCTGAAAAATTGGCCTTGGGGCGGAATTTTACTTTGCTAGGTTCCAGGTCAATCAAACGATCCAAGGCCAAAGTCAGCAAATCTTTTTGTTCTTTTTTACTACCCAATAAAAACCATCGATTTCGAAACTCTTTCAATAGGTAAGGATGGAAGTCAAAGGTTTGTGGTGTCCTTGCTTTAAAAGATTGATAGGTGATTTGCAGAGAGCGTTTGTGAATAATCGCCTGATAAAGCGCATCCAAAAATTCAAGGCCTTTTAAATTTTCATTTTTTTCAAAATCAATAACGGGTTGTCGATTCGATTTTTGGGCATGGACATGGTCTTCTAATTTTTGTACCATACCATCCAGTTCTCTAAAATGAGAAAATCCCTGAAACTGTTTTAGAAATTCCACGGCCTCTGTAAGCTTTCCCAGATCTTGATCGGTCAAAGGAATATTGGTGATGCTATAATCCGGATCTTCATAGGTATAGTATTTTCGATCCACTACAATGATGGGGGCATTGTAACCTAGTTTGTCACTACGCATCATTTGAATATCTCCTTGGATCGACCGCTTACTTACTCCTTTATCAATTCCCTCATATTCATACAAGGCATCCGAACAAGCATCTATCAAATCGTCCAAAGTCCATTTGCGAAAACGGTTTTGCAAACATTTGTCGATGGTCTTAAAGCGAATTAGTGCATTTCTATTTACCGGCATAAGGCAAAGGTGATTTCTTTTAAAAATAATTTTTATTCTAAAAAGCTAGATTTTATAGGCATTTGGAGCTGTTTTACTAGTGTTTGTAGAATGAAATTGAAAAATAATTGATTAAAAATACCAATTATTTTTCACTACGCAAAAAGGTTGCGCAATGGCCTCCCATCTTTGTATTATCAATTACGAAATAAACAATCAATTATGAAATTCAACATTTTTAAATCATCCAAAAAGAAAGCTACCAAGAACCATGAAGGTGCGATAGCTTATACTATGAGCCCACGAATGGAGTTGTATACTGCCGTGGTGACTTCAAGTTTATCCAACTCTTTTTATGAAGGAGATCAGGAACGATTGAAACGAATCATTGGTTTGATTAAAAAAGTTGATCCGATCTTTGTTGCAAAGTTGGCGATTTATACTCGAGAACAAATGTACTTGCGTTCGCTTCCTTTGGTCTTGTTGGTAGAGTTGTCTAAAGTTCACCGTGGTGATAATTTAGTGAGCAAAGCCATTGAGCGAGTTATCCAACGAGCAGATGAAATCACCGAATTGTTGGCTTATTATCAAATGGCTAATGCGAGAACGGATGTTAAAAAACTAAACCGTTTGTCTAAGCAAGTTCAAAAAGGAATTGCTTTGGCTTTCAATAAATTTGATGAATATCAGTTTGCCAAATACAATCGAAATACGGCCGTGAGTTTAAAGGATGCCTTGTTTTTGAGTCATCCAAAAGCGGCGAATGAAGGACAGCAAGTTTTGTTCAACAAAATTGTCAAAAACGAATTGGCGGTGCCTTATACTTGGGAAGTGGAACTTTCTGCCTTAGGGCAAAAAGGTTTTGAAAACACAGATGCGAAAGCAAAAGCTGTGGCGGAGAAGTGGGAAGAATTGATTGCCAGCAATCGCTTAGGATATATGGCTTTGCTGAGAAATTTGCGAAATATTTTGCAAGCAGGCGTTTCTGCAAACTGTATCGAAAAAGTCGCCCAGCGATTGGCAGATCCAGTTCAGGTTCGAAAGTCCAAGCAATTGCCATTTCGATTTTTGTCCGCTTATCGCGAATTGGAAGCTACTTCTTTGCAATACGTTCCTTCTTTGATGAGTGCTTTGGAAGAAGCGGTATTGACCAGTGCTGAAAACATCAAAGGATTTGATCTGACGACCAAAGTCGTATTGGCGGCGGACGTTTCAGGGTCGATGTATAAAACGATTAGTAAAAAAAGTAAAATCCGATGTTTCGATATTGGTTTGGTCTTGAGTATGCTATTGAGAAATCGATCTAAAAATGTAGTCACTGGAATCTTTGGTGATAGCTGGAAGCAAGTGAATTTGCCAAAAGAAAATATTTTGGCCAATGCCTTGTTGCTAAACTCCATGGAAGGATCCGTCGGATACGCCACCAATGCTTACAAAGTAATCAGCGCTTTGATTGCACAGAAAAAAGCGGTGGATAAAGTGATGTTTTTTACAGACCTGCAAATGTGGGATAGTAGCGGCGGAACCAATTCTTTGCAAAACACCTGGAAGCAATACAAAAGAGAGATTGCTCCAAATGCCAAATTGTATCTCTTTGATTTGGCAGGATACGGAAATACGCCATTGAGTATTAAAAGAGATGATGTCTTTTTAATTGCCGGATGGTCCGCAAAAGTTTTTGATGTATTGGCGGCCATCGAGAATGGGAGAAATGCCCTTAAAGCAGTTAAAGAGATTGTGTTGTAATATTTTTTGGTCCCTGCTCAATCCAGGGCAGGGGC
>CALLVY010000892.1 GCA_938015925.1 uncultured Saprospiraceae bacterium | reverse complement strand
AGGCATGAACGAGCAAGGCTCGTGAACCGCAAAGCGGACGGGTGGCTCAAGGCGATGCCTAGCATCGGCGAGGCTTTTTAACGATGGATAAGAATAAAAGTCGCTCAAGTTATTATGTGATTTAATTTGAACACCTGCTTACCCTTGCTTTTGTGAATTTAGATTAAAATTAAATAAATGAAGACGCTTCACTTATTACTGCTACTCCTGTGTGGTTTTTCTTTTTTGGCTGCCCAAGATAAATCTGTTCTTAAGGAAGAGAAGGTGAAGTGGCTTGGAGAAACAAACTTGGAATATGTTTTAGAGCAAAAAAAGAAAGCTTCTTTTGAATGTTCTGTAGATCGTTTGGGTTTGAATCCAACCTTTAGTTTTGTTTATAATTTAAAGGTAAATCCAAGCGCCGCTTGTGGTCGATCTATCAATCAGTATTTTACCCAAAGCCTACTTGGTTTGATCGTCAGTGGAAATATTGAGGTCTATTCTTTGCAAGGCAATAAAAAGCTAACGAAAGAAGAAGCGAAGGATAAAATGTCGCGAAAAG
Source organism: uncultured Saprospiraceae bacterium (assembly GCA_938015925.1). GTDB lineage: Bacteria > Bacteroidota > Bacteroidia > Chitinophagales > Saprospiraceae > CALLVY01. The sequence goes on along the minus strand of CALLVY010000892.1, from coordinate 3,827 downwards.
ATACGGTGGTTACTTTTGATCCGGCAAGTTTTGAAGAAGCTATTCGTGTGATTAGTTATGAGAATTATGATGGCATACAATCGTTTAAGGTCAAACAGCATTGGTTTATTCCTAAAGGGGAGAATCGCTTGTCGGTAAAGGTAGTAGGGCTCATTCCAATGTATACTCCGGATAAGCATACCGCTGCACAAGAGTTGTTTTATATTCCTATGGAAGGTGCTGCAATGGAGCATTTTGATTTTGATCAACCAGCTTTTGTATGGATCAAAAATAGCATTGATTATTTGCCGCTGAGTAGTTTTAAAACTTTAAAAGGAGATGTTAAGGCGCTGGAGGATTTGATCTGGAACAGACCGGAACAAGGGAATACTACCCTCTATGATTGGTCTTCTGATTACTTTTGTCCAGAAGTTTTAGCCGATGATTATTTTAAAAATGCTTTGACCGAAAAAGTAGATACCGTCATTGTCTTTCCATTGGGTTCTTATGAAGAGAAAATAAGTATTGTGAAAATGCCTGCTTTGACTTATGAATTGGTAGTGGGGCTACGGACGGATCAAATGTGGGTTTATGATGCCGAAGCTCAATGCTTAAAAGCTTATCTTAAGGGAGTCGGACCCATTATAGAATGGGAACTGGCGACTTATCCCGTTTATCGTTCTTTATATTCTTTGAAGTTTGATTAAAGCAAAAAAAAACGGGTCACAACAACGATTGCGACCCGTTTTTTATTCAAGAAAAGACTCGATCTATCCGACTAATAATTCTTTCGCTTTCGCCAAAGCATTATCCAGCCCGCTCGCATCACTGCCCCCCGCCGTAGCGAAGAAAGCTTGTCCGCCACCGCCACCTTTGATCTCTTTGGCCAATTCTCGAATCATATTCCCCGCATGCAATTTTTCATTGCTCTTGGTTAGGTTTTCGCTGATGGCAACCATCAATTGTGGTTTGCCATTGACTTCCGCACCAAAAACGATGAGGGCATCACCGATTTCTTTTTCGAGTTGATAAGCCAGCGTTTTGATCGCCTTGCTGTCATTGAGTGGCAATCGACTGACAATGAAATTGACGCCATCTACTTGCTCCGCACCAGCCTTGAGTTGATCTTTCAATCCACCTGCTTGAGCTGCTTGTAGTTTATCTAATTCCTTTTTCAAAGCTTTGTTCTCATCCATCAAACTAGTGATGTTTTTCACGGTATGATTTGGATTCTTAAACAAAGATCGGATCTCATTCAACTCTGTCAATTCTTTTTCGAAGTACTCCTCTGCCTTATCCGCAGTAACCGCTTCTACTCGACGAACACCAGCCGCGACGCCGCTTTCACTGGTGATTTTTAGAAAACCAATTTCGCCCGTAGCATTTACGTGACAACCGCCACAAAGCTCGCGCGAGTAATCGGAATCAAAAGTAATCATTCGCACATTGTCGCCATATTTTTCTCCAAACAACATCATGGCTCCAGCCGCTTTCGCTTCTGCTATTGGCAAGCTTCGTGCTTCTTCCAAGTGGATGTTTTCTCGAATCTTCGTGTTGACGATCTTTTCGATTTTTACTAAATCCTCTGTTCTGATTTTTTCGAAATGAGAAAAATCAAAGCGCAGGTATTTATCATTAACCAAAGAACCTTTCTGCTGAACATGATCTCCTAGTACTTGCTGTAGCGCAGCATGTAAAAGGTGAGTCGCCGAGTGATTGTTTTCGATCAATTTTCGTTTCCGGCTATTGACTTCTCCGCGCACTGGCAGGTCGATTTGTTTTGGCAGGTTTTTTACAAAGTGAATGATCAAATCATTTTCCCGTTGGGTATTAATAACCGGAATTTTTTCCTCTCCAAAAAACAACAAACCCGTGTCGCCAACCTGGCCACCACCTTCTGCATAAAAAGGCGTTTTATTTAATACAATTTGGTACTCTTCTTTTTTCTTCACCACTATCGTACGGTGTTTGATGACTTTAGCATCGTCTACCGTCAAATCATCATAGCCGATAAAATCAACCTTAGGTTCTTCCAATAATACAATCCAATCTCCAACTTCTTTTTTAGCATCTGCTCGCGAACGTTCCTTTTGGATGGTTAAGGCTGCATTGAAAGCGTCTTCGTCTACGGTCCAATCTTTTTCCGAAGCCATCAAGCGAGTGAGGTCAATCGGAAAGCCAAAGGTGTCGAGTAATTCAAAAGCATCTTGCCCGTTGATGACACCATCTTTGACATTTAGATTGTCGAACCGGCGCAAGCCTACTTCAAGTGTTTTTAAAAATGCCTTTTCTTCTGCTTGTACAATTTTACTGACCTGTCCTTCTTGTGCTTTTAGTTCTGGAAAAGCATTTTGGAAACGATCGGCAAGCAAAGGAACGAGCTTGTATAGAATAGGCTCTTTGATGTTTAAAAAAGAATAATAATAGCGAACAGCTCTACGCAATATTCTACGAATCACATAACCAGCGCCACCGCTATCCGGCAATTGACCATCTGCAATCGTAAAGCTAACGGCGCGAATATGATCGACCACTACGCGCATGGCAATATCTGATTTTGCGTCGCGATCATAGTTGAAAGTATATTTGATGCCAGATGCGTCTTCAAGGAATTTGATAAAAGGGGTGAAGACATCGGTATCGTAATTAGATTTTTTATTTTGGATGGCCATGCAAAGCCGCTCAAAACCCATTCCGGTATCTATATGTTTGGCAGGAAGGGGTTCGAGAGAACGATCTGCTTTTCGATTGAATTGGATAAATACGAGATTCCAGATTTCAATGACTTGAGGATGGTCGGCATTGACTAGCGATTTGCCGTCTATCTTTTGGCGTTCGGAATCGTCTCGGAGATCGATGTGGATTTCCGAGCAAGGCCCGCAGGGGCCGGTATCGCCCATTTCCCAGAAATTATCTTTTCGATCAAAGTAGAGGATGCGATCTTCTGGAATCCATTCTTTCCAAAAATCAACTGCTTCCTGGTCAGGCTCTAAATGGTCGTCTTTATCTCCTTCAAATACAGAAACATAGATTCGTTCTGGATCAAGGCCATATTCTTTGGTCAATAACTCCCAAGCCCAAGCAATCGCTTCTTTCTTGAAATAATCCCCAAAAGACCAGTTTCCTAGCATTTCGAACATGGTATGGTGATAGCTATCTATCCCCACTTCTTCCAGGTCATTGTGTTTCCCGGATACTCGAAGGCATTTTTGAGAATCTGCTGCGCGAGGCCGATCAGGGACCTGATTGCCGAGGAAAAAGTCTTTAAACTGATTCATTCCGGCATTGGTAAACATCAATGTAGGATCATCCTTGTTGACAATTGGGGCAGAAGGCACAATTTTGTGGTCTTTTTGCTCGAAAAAATCTAGAAATTTTTGTCTTATTTCAGTTGAATTCATCATTGTCGTGCTAGAATGTTTTACTGTTCTCTGAAAATCCAGTGTGTGAGTCAAGCAAAAAGAAGAAAAACGCTTACTTCGGCGGGCTCAATACAAGTTTTTATTCTTCTTTTGGGTTGATCATGGTTTTTTTCCAAGAACGAATTTTATTAGAAATCGAAATCAATAAATCGGTATAATTTTCGCAAATATAAATGTTCAAAGTGTCAATTAATCTCTTTTTTTCTCCATTACAAGCTTAACTTTATCGTTTTAGAGGCAATTTAACATTTGATGATTTTTGCGAAAACGAGAAAAATACGCAAATTGATTACTGTGGTATTATTTAAAATTATAATAAGATAACTTTTTTGATTAAAGTATTAAAGAAACTTATAATCTTTGGCATTTTTATTGCACCAAACTTTTGAAAATTAGAGACTGTACTCCTACCTTTGGCAACCATTA
>CALLVY010000891.1 GCA_938015925.1 uncultured Saprospiraceae bacterium | reverse complement strand
CATCTGCGATTTGGAATCGGCACCCATTTCAGACGGAAAAAGCATTGTACCAGTATTGGACAAACCCAATAAAAAATGGGACAAAGCGGCTTATAGTGTCTATGCGAGAGGGGAAAAAATCATGGGTGTGACGACCACCGACGGCGAATGGCGCTACACGGAATGGAGAAATTCTACAACACACGAAATTTTAGGAGCGGAATTGTATAAGCATAAAAATAGTCTTTTGTCTTATGAAAATCTATCGGAAAATCCCAAGTATGCAAAAGTAGAAAAGAGAATGAAAAAGCTTTTAGATGTTCAATTTCCTCAAACGGGAAAGCCTTTTTTGCAGAATGATATTCCAAGGAAAAATTAAAAAAACATAATGCTCAATATTTCTAAAGTAATCCTATTAATATGCCTTCTTCCAATTGCTCTGTTTGCCCAAGAGCAGCAGCCGGTAAAAGATGCTCTTGAAGCGGGATTTGAAAACCCGCCCAACCAAGCCAAAGCCAGAACCTGGTGGCATTGGATAAGTGGAAATGTTTCTAAATCTGGCATTACAAAAGACTTAGAAGCGATGAAGGCGGTAGGCATTCAAGAGGCACAATTGTTTAATGTGCATTTAGGATTTCCGCAGGGTCCCGTCAAATACTTGAGCGAAGAATGGTTAGACTTATTTAAATTTTCTGCGGAAGAAGCAAAACGCTTGGGTTTAGAATTGGGGTTTCATAATAGTCCGGGTTGGTCGTCTTCTGGAGGTCCTTGGGTGACGGAGGAAAACGCCATGCAAACCGTCGTTTTTAGTGAAACTATTCTCACGGGCGGAGAAAAAATTAAAGAAGTCTTAGCGAAACCCGATACTAAATTTGATTACTATCAAGACATTGCCGTGCTGGCGTTTCCAAAACCAAAGCAAGACCAAAAAATAGAGGGCTTAGATTATAAAATACTATCCAAACGCATTCGCAATCATTTATTGCCAGACACAAAAACGATTCCAGCGGCGGCGGTGATTTCAAAAGAAACGGTTATTAATCTTAACAATCATTTTTCTAAGAATGGAGTTTTGGAATGGAATGCCCCGAAAGGCGAATGGATTATTTTAAGATTAGGGCACACGCCCATTGGCACCACCAATCGTCCTTCCCCGCCAGAAGCCAAAGGATTAGAAGTCGATAAAATGAGTAAAGCGGCGGTGAATGCCTATTGGAAAAGTGGCGTTCAACCAATCATTGACAAATTGGGAGATTTAATCGGGAGCACGGTAAATAATTGTTTGATTGATAGTTATGAGGTAGGAACGACCAATTGGACAGCTGGTTTTGAAACCCATTTTAAAGATTTAAGAGGCTACGATTTAACTGCCTATTTGCCAACCTTAGCAGGTTATTATGTAGAAAGTGGCGAAATATCAGAACGTTTTCTTTGGGATTTCAGAAGAACTATTGGTGATTTAATTGCTGAAAATTACTACGCTCATTTCCGAGAATTTTGCCATGAAAATGGAATGCAATTTTCGGTTGAGCCTTACTGGGGACCTTTCGATAATATGCAAGTTGGTGCAACTGGAGATATCGTGATGTGCGAATTTTGGAGTGGTGGTTACCCATTTTTTGATTCTCCTAAATTTGTTTCGTCTATCGCACATTTGAACGGAAGTTCTATCGTTGGTGCGGAATCTTTTACGGGTATCGGAGGCTGGCAGCAGCATCCTGCTACTATCAAATCTATCGGTGACCGAGCTTGGGCAGAAGGAATTACACGATTTATTTTTCATACTTATGTGCATCAACCTTGGGATGTTGGTCCGGGCTTGGCATTGAGTTATCACGGAACCGAATTTGACCGATTAAATACTTGGTGGAATCAAGGGAAAGCATTTATGGATTATGTGGGGCGGTCTCAATTTTTATTGCAGCAGGGAAAAAATGTGGCGGACGTTTTAGTATTTACAGGTGAGTCATCGCCCAATACGGCATTTATAAAACCTGAAATTAAAAACTTAGGCTTTGATTATGATTTAATCGGCGCGAATAAATTAAAAGATTTATCTGTTAAAAATGGTACGATTTACTCCGCCGTTGGCAACCCCTACAAAATTTTAGTCCTACCCAATTCTGATTTTATCAAACCAGAAACATTAGAAAAAATAAAAGAATTAGTGGCAGGCGGTGCAAAGGTGATTGGTAAAAAACCTTCACAATCGCCAAGCCTTAGCAATTATCCGACTTGCGATGTGATGGTTAAAACGTATGCTGATGAATTATGGACAAGCAATTTGGTAAAAGATATTTCCATTGTAGATTTTTTAAAAAAGGAAACCCCTGATTTTAAAATAGAAAAAGGAAACCCTGCTGACATCAGTTTTATTCATAGAAAGACAGATAAAGCTGACATTTATTTTGTGGCAAATTCTCAAAAAGAAAGTAGAACGGAACTTTTTCGTTTTCGAGTTTCAGACAAACAAGTTGAACTTTGGAATGCGGAAACGGGCGAAATGAAAGACTTGGTCGTTTGGCAAAAGAATGAAGATGGCACCACGAGTATTCCCATTCAATTGGAATCAGAGGAAGCGGTTTTTGTTGTTTTTAAAAAACCGATAAAAGCCGATGAGCATATTGTAAAAACCACAACAGAACTCAAAAAACCAAAACCAAAATTGCTTTCAAATTTAAAAATCATCAAAGCAGAGTACGGTACTTTTTTGCAAGAAGGATTGGTTGATGTGACCCCGCTCGTGGCAAATGAAGTAAAGGACAATAAACTTAATATTCAAGCTACCCGACATTTTTGTGATTGCGACCCAGCGATGGGTTATAAAAAAGAATTCCGTTTGGAATATCAAATTGGCACTTCCATTCGGCAAATGTCTGTCATGGAGTTAGAGCATATTAATATTGACGCAGGTAATAAAGAATTAAAAATTATAACAGCAGTATTTGGAAAGTTTAAACCTGAGACTAAAGGCGTTCCTAAATACTATCCAACCTATGATATTACAGAAAAAATAAAAGCCAAAATTGCTGCCGGCATATTTGAAATTTCAGTTGACCATAATTTGGTGGACGGTAAATCTGTCGAGGGAAGTCAACCTGCATTGCGCATTACTTATTCGACGGATGGAGAAGAAAACACCCTGTCGATTCCGAAAGGTCAAAAACTTAATCTTTCGAAAAATAGCCCAAAGTCAGCACTTGTTTTTGAGCAAGGTAAATTGCATTGGAAAACACCTTATGCCGGAAAAATGACCTACCACACTTCTACAGGAAAAACGAAAACGGTTCAAGTAAAATCTGTTCCTGAACCAATAGAATTAACGGGAGCTTGGAAAGTGACTTTTCCAAACAATCCTGGCGCAGCTAAAAAAGCAACCTTTAACAAACTGGATTCATGGTCTAATTCATCCGATCAAGAGATTCGCCATTTCTCAGGAACAGCAACTTATGTAAAACAATTTGAACTCTCCGAAGAATTGGTACAAGCTGAAATCGATTTAGCATTAGACCTGGGGAGTGTTCGAGTGATAGCAGAAGTTATGATAAATGGAAAAAATGCAGGGACATTATGGAAAGCACCTTTCAGAATTTCAATAGATGATTTTGTAAAAAAAGGTCAGAACACCCTCGAAGTTAAAGTGACCAATTTATGGGCAAACAGATTAATTGGTGATGAACACTTGCCTTTGGATTTTGAACGCAAAGGAAGGAAAATAAAGCGTTTACCAGACTGGCTTTTAAACCACACCAAACGACCTTCCGAACGAACTACTTTTTCTTCCTTTAAGCATTGGGATAAAGAGGATGAGTTGCAAATGTCAGGTTTGTTAGGTCCTGTCAAAATCATAATTTTTAAAAAAGCAAATCTTTAAAATGATTAGAAAACAATTGGTATTGATGATGAGCTTTTCTTTCATACTGCTTGCTTGCAATTCGAAAAATAAAGTTATTTCCAACGAAAAAACTAACAGTTCAAAAGTAGATTACTTTGCCGATAATGGTTTTGGAAATGCGGTGGCACTTGTTCAACATCCAGCAGGAATTTACCACGAAGGTGTGACCTACCTTTGCTATCAGGGACCATTGGAAGACCCTTATGTTGCTGCTTATAATCACGAAACTGGCGAATGGAAAGGACCTTATCAGGCAGGGGTAAGCGAAATGGGGAAAGACCCTAATCGCAAAAAATTGATAGATAACCACGGTAAGCCCTCCATGATTATTGATGATGCGGGATATATTCATATTACCTTTGGTGGTCATGGCGGCATGAGGGAACATGGTGGAAATCCCTTAGGGAATCATCATTATGGAAAAAATTTGCATGCAGTATCCAAAAAGCCTTTAGATATTTCCAGTTGGGAAATGCTTGATAATATTCCGCCCTTTGGTACATATAATCAGTTTGTAAAAATGGATAATGGCGATATCTATCTCTTTTATCGTCATGGCGCACACCGAAGTAATTGGGTATATCAAAAATCGACCGATAACGGACGTACTTTTGATGCGCCCGTTTCATTTTTAAAACATAAGCGCAGAACAGATATGGAAGCCGAAGACTCTTGGTATCCTTGGATTACAAGAGGAAAAGGAGACGATTTAATTGTGGCTTTTGATTACCACCTTTGCAGAGATGCAAGAAATAATGAAGACAAACGTGGGCATATTCCCGAAAGACACAACTTGTACTATATGGTTTTTGATACAAAAGCGGGCTTATGGAAAAATGTAAAAGGGGAACCACTTAATATGCCATTAATTAGAGAAGAAGCAGACGAAAAAGCATTGGTCGCAAAAACGGGTAGCGATTGGACTTTTCAAGCCGTCGTAGATTTAAAT
>CALLVY010000890.1 GCA_938015925.1 uncultured Saprospiraceae bacterium | reverse complement strand
TACAATAACTTCGAGCATACATTGCTGGACTCCGTTTTCGCGGAAATGCGGAAAAGCATATTCGTATAATCGCTGAACAATCCTTTGTCCCCGGGCAGCAGGAATCACTCCCGTAGCCAGATTAAAGGCGGTTCGTTTTCCATCATAATCATCGATTCCTGTGATAAAAAAACCGACTAACTGATCTTCTTCAAAAGCACCAAAAGACATCTTGTAATCAACTCTCCCGGCTTTCCAGCGAGCTTCCAAACCTTCTTCCGTAGCATTGAATTTTACGATGTAATCCGCAAAAGATTGATTGAAACATTCCGTAATATCAGCCAGTGATGTTTCTGCTAAATGCTTTATTTCTATTTTACGGTTAGGATCTATTTGGGATTTAAACGGAGTAACGATTTTTCGTCCGTGGTATTCCTGAGCATCAATAAGCTGATGAATATGACTTAAGTTTTGGCTGGTGATTTTTCCAGCAGGAATAATTACCAGATCCTCTCCTGCACAAGCCACCATTTCCCATAAGGTATCTTTTCCTTCCAGCGCAGTATCTGCTCCACCAGAACTTAGGATACTATCAACACCATTTATATTTTTCAACTCTTCAATAGCCGCTATTTTGTCTTTCACTTTATCTATTGCCTTATGAAAGGTAATGGGGAGCGGAGCGGCTTCTTCCGCCAACAATTTCAAACTTTCCAAGTCAATTTTATGCTCACTAGTCAAAGGCCCCGTTACAAAACCGGCCACTCCTAATGCTTTAAATGCTCGGATGCTTTCCAGCATCGTTTCCAAGTCTTTTTTATCGTAACAAAAATCACCTGCCCTTGGTCGGATCATGACCTTCACTGGAATATCTATTTGTGGCAATAATTGCTCTATTTCCTCTAATGCAGGAGTCAGACCATCTGCCGCTAAATCGCTACAATATTCTAGTCTATTCGCCCCTTGAGCACTTGCCTCCAGCGCTTCGGCTATCGTTTCGACACAGGCTTCTTTGAGAATATCTTGATACAACATAAATGACTTTTTTTCTAAGCGAAACTCTTATAAAATAAATGGATGATTTAATCTAAAACCACTTCGGCGAAAAGATAGGGATTAAAATGTAGCTAGACAAAATAAAAACTACCTTTAGGGCATGAGCAGCCCTGCTAAAAATACACCTTCCCAAAGTCTGTTGATTCCCGCAATCCTGGTATTCACTGGTGCTGTATTATTTTCCTCCAAAGCCATCCTCATCAAACTGGCTTTTCGCTATGAGGTGGATGCCGTATCTCTATTGGCTTTGCGGATGTTATTTGCTTTGCCGATTTATTTGGCCATTGCATATTGGGCCGCCAAAAACAGTCCAGAACCTGCCAGTGCGATTAGCAAAAAGGAATGGGCTGCGGTGATTGCTTTGGGACTGGTTGGTTATTACCTGGCCAGTTTGATGGATTTTCTTGGACTTCAATATGTCTCTGCCAGTATCGAACGACTGATTTTATTTACTTACCCAACGATTGTTCTGATTTTTTCGGCTTTGATTTACAAAGAAAAAATCAATGGGAATCAATTGATCGCTTTACTGCTGACTTATACGGGAATTGGTTTTGCTTTGGCGGGTGATGTGGGTTGGGAAGAAAATCCTAATTTCTTATTGGGCGCCTCTATGATTTTTTTCTCTGCTTTTGCTTATGCCTTTTATTTGATTTTTAGTAGCCAATTGTTGCCTAAGTTTGGCAATCTGCGTTATACCTCTTGGATCATGATCAGCGCGGCTTTTGGTATTCTGAGTCATCATGCTATCCAAAGTGGCTTGGATTTATTTGGTTTTCCGATGCCTGTTTATGGTCTTTGTTTTTTGATGGCAGTGATTGCGACGGTGATTCCTTCCTTTTTGGTTTCGGAAGGATGGGTTAGGATTGGGGCGAGCAATACTTCTATCATTGGGAGTATTGGTCCGGTGTCGACGATTATTTTGGCTTATGTTTTTTTGGGAGAACGCCTTACGGGTTTGCAGTGGATTGGAACGGCACTAGTGATTACGGGGGTGCTGGTTATTTCTTTACAGAAAAACAAAAAAGCCCGCCAAGGATAAATTCTTGGCGGGCTAAATGACTATTACTTCTAACTTTACATTATTCTATGAGTATCACAAATGATCCGCTTATGGTGGAAGTCCCTCCTGGACCACTACCTTCCATCGTACCATTAAAAGTTCCTTTCGCATATTCTCCTACCTGACCATACTCGGTAATCTCCACTTCAAAATCATCACATGATGTTCCTCCATCACAGTAAGCATAAAGGAAAGTATTATTTGTTGCTCCTGTAAAACTAGCATACTCAGGATTACTGGTACCAGGACTTGGCAATGCAAGAAGCTGAAGCTCTACACCTGATGAATCCAATCCATTTCCAGATATATAGATGATCGAATTCGGATCTTGAAAGTTTCGGATCGAAGGATCGAAGAGAAAGAAATCTGTTCCATCTATATTGTATTCCAAAAATTCAGTCACTACCTCACAAATACTAAGTACTCCAAAATCCAAGTCTGTCCCTTCCGCTACTGCAAAACTGGTCAACACTCCCTTTTTTTGTCCTTCCTGATCAAATCCTATCAAATCAACAGAGCTAATATTTGAACAAAAATAAGCGGAACCACTAATAGCCCCCGTCACATTATCAGGGAATAACGTAAGGCCACCACCATCATAAGTAACTTTCAAATAACCATTGGTCACCACATCCATACCACAATCTTCCATTAGTCCTGACAGATTTAAATTCCATCCTGAACCAACTGTAAAATCAACGGTAATAGGAGGCAGTACAACATCATCGCTAAAAGGTCCGATTACTTGTGAGTGAATAGCATCATCGCAAACATTGCTATAATACACCCTTAAAGTCAATTCTTCATCCTTTGGAATCTTACCACCGAAAACACCAAGGTTATCGGTATAACCCCAAGAAGTCAGCGCCGAAGAGTTGATCTCGAGAGAAACTTGATAACCGACTAAAGGATTACCATCTGTATCAATTAAAGAACCTTCCATACCAACAACTGGAAATTTAGCATCCACATTCCAAAAGGAAAAGTGAGTAACATCTCCAACATATTTTTCGCCATCAAAAGTCGCCTGGCCTTCTTCTTCCCAATAGCCTGTTGCTTCATCAAAAGACCAAAGCGGAATGGTCGCTGGCGCTCCTCCACGAAGAGTAGCCGGCACTGGAAATTCAAGATTCGCCACACTTCCCTCTGCGATATTCAAAGCTTCTCCTGCACTTCCT
>CALLVY010000889.1 GCA_938015925.1 uncultured Saprospiraceae bacterium | reverse complement strand
ACTATTTGGTCAAAAAGAAAATAATGGGAATCAAAGCGAATCCTAATGGAACCAAAATAGAGTAGACTCCTCCCACTGTTTTGATGGCCGGAGTATATTTTTTATGATTGAGTCCCAAAGATTGGAAAGCAGATTGGAATCCATGATAAAGGTGAAAACCAATAACCGCCATAGCGATCACATAGAATAGTACAAAGTACCATTGACTAAATGCTGCTGCTACAGGAATGTAAAGGTTTTTTACACCCTCTGGATAATCTGCGTATTTCGCCAATTCCAAAGTACCGTAATGCATTTGAAACCAGAATTGCCACATGTGAATCAAGATAAAGACGAGAATCACCGTTCCTAACCAACCCATATTTCTAGAAGAAATAGTTGTGGTGCTTTTGCTAGCTACAGCGTAGCGACTTGATCTAGAGGCACTGTTTGTTCTCCATAACAAGAGACCTTGTATAGCATGGAGCAAAATAAAAATATAATTACCAATGGAAATTACTTTGATCAGTGGATTGGTAGTCATCATCTTAGCATAGATATTAAAGGTCTCTCCACCATCATCAATCAATAGCTGCAAATTGCCAATGAGATGTACAAGTAGAAATAACATCAGGAACAGCCCCGTAAGGCTCATGATGATTTTTTTGCCAATCGAAGAGGTAAGAAAACTAGAAAACCAACTCATAATTTCAGGGTTTTGTTTTGTATGTCTACAAATCTAATTTTTTATACGTATTTCGCAAAGGGCTGTTCGGATAAAGACTTATTTAGAATAAGTCTAATTAATGCAGGAATCAAAGCTTTGTCGAACAAAAAAAGCTACTAAGCAAGGCGAATAAGAAGGAATTATTCGGTCTGCCTAGTAGCACAAGGAAGTAGAGGATTTAAAGTATGCTATCGTTTATCTGAGTATCCAGCCAAGGTTGATCGCGATAGATCGGTACTGTGTTCCTTTTAGTTCTGCCTGAGGGATGGCACGATATCCAACTCCATGTCGGTATTCTAAACCCAACTCAAACCTTTTTAGGATCACTGCTCCAACTCCCACTTGTCCAAAAGCTCTCTGGTAGAATCCTGTTTTAGTATGGTGAAACTCGCTAAAACTATCATAAGAACTAAGGCTATGCGAAGCTGGATCATCATAACGAGAGAAATTGAGGACTTCTTTTTCGGGGCTAGTCTGAATATTTCGACCATCGATACTTACCGTTCCTCCAAAAGAAGCACCCAATTGAGTTCCCAGGCCGCCATACAATTTGAAGGCTCCATTGCGAGTGCTTTTTCTTTTGAGTAAGGCTACTTCTAGGCCTGCTTCATTGGTATAAGCATTGAAAGAGAGGTTTTGATCTCGCCCATTTTCATTGTAATGATAATCGACCATGTCTATTTTATTGGCGACCAACATAGCGGATACATTTAAGTCTGCATTTTTCCAGCCAGGGACAGGTAGGGTAGCAGTGACACGTAAGTGTGGATTGTCGCAAGCCATTTGGGAAATGTACTCTTCGGAGAATTCTAAATTGGAATAATCCATTTCGGTATCTCCCCGAAGCGTACTGAGGAGGTAGTCGTGTTCTACACTTCCCAGCATGTCCCAGTCTTGACCAAGGGAGACACTCCATTTTTTAATTTGCCATTTGTAAGGGGTAGAAAATAGGTCCGCTTGGGCAGAGGCGGTAAAGCTGCCGATTAGGAACAGGGCGAAGATTTGAATCCTTTTCATCTGTTATAGGTTTTAGTTTTGAAAAAATATCCCAGATATCTTTGGAGGGGATATTATTAATATACCGGCCTTTTACAGCGGAAGACGACTAAATAAATAGCTTTAACGCTGGATTTAACAGCTGTTAATGGGTTTTTTAGGGAGATGTTAACAAAGCAATCGGCTTTTAAGAAAAACGTTTCAGGATGTTAATGCATTTTAATAGCAGGAATACTTAGTTGCTAAGAGGAAAATTTACAGAAATATTCTATTTTGCTATTAGAACCAAACAGCAACGGAATGAAAATATTGATGGTCTGTCTCGGAAATATATGCCGCTCTCCATTAGCAGAAGGGATTCTCAAACATAAAGCCCAGCAAAAAAATCTCAACTGGCAGATCGACTCTGCGGGTACAGGCTCCTGGCATGTGGGCGATAGTCCGGATTCGCGATCAATTGATGTGGCCAAAAAATATGGAATTGATATCTCTCAGCAGCGCGCCCGTCAATTGCAAGCCAAGGACCTTGTGGAATACGACCTTCTTCTGGCCATGGATAGTTCCAATTATCAAAACATTCTCAAGATGGCCTCTACGGAAGAGGAAGAAGCCAAGGTGAAAATGATTATGAATTATTTCCAGCCCGGATACAATCAAAATGTTCCCGATCCTTATTATGACAGCGATGGTTTCGAACAAGTATACCAAATGCTGGATAAAGCTTGTGACAAAATTTTAGAAGGGTAAGGAGCAATAAGAAATTCTATTTTTTGTTTTAGTATACAGCAACTCATCTATTAGTTTTTGGGTAGAGGTATTTCCTCTCTTTTATTATAAAGCTAAAACGATGAAAAAAAATATTTGCCTGTTCTCTGTCTTTGTCTTGCTCCCTTTAATTTCTTTTGCGCAGCAGTCTTTCTCCTCACTGTGCCGAAATAATAATCAGCTTTTTTCTTTTTTGTCTATCAATACCGATGTTCATTATCGGGGAATAGGAGAAATAGGTGTGGTAAGTTCTGGTAGGACAAAAACGGATATTGCTTGGAAAGAAAATCCGGCATTGCTGGGAGGAGTGGGCAATCACCTCGCTATCGAAAGTAACGTTCTGGCATCCTCCGAACTTTTATCTGGTGACCTAGTTAATATCAATGGACATTTTTCGGTCTCTTCAAAAATAAGAGTAGGATTAGATGCGACCCATTTATCAACTGATTTAGTTTTGGTTGATAAAACAGGGATACCGATGGAAGGAAGGTTTCCTTATATTTCTGCCCTGACAACTTCTATTGGAATTCAATTAAATGATTATTTTTCTGTAGGAATGGGCTTGACTTTTGTTGAATCGGATATTTATAGTGCGTATTATCGTATTGACGAGGATATTTATCGCACCCTTCTCCTACAATATGGTTTGCATTATCAAAGGGAACAAAAAATAGGAAATACCCAAAAACTGAAGATGGAAGGAGGCTTGTCTCTTACCAATATTGGAATGAAAAAATCCTACGGAATCTATTCAGATTTTCAAAATCATCTTCCAGCGGCTGTACAGTTGGGAGGAAGGATTGGGTGGGAAAAAAGGCGCCACCACGAAAGAGGATTTGGAGTAAATCTTATTGCACAAATTGATTATCGTTTGTTTCCTGAATGTAGTCTGGAAGATTTAAATCTTAACCTCATACCAGATTATCTTGAACAGACTTCTTTGGACGCGGCAGCGAGTAATTTCAATAAGCACTCGGATGGTCTTAAGGGAGAATGGAACGCTATGACTAAGCGTATAGCTCTTCGCCCTTGGTGGGATATTTCGAAAAACTGGCAATTAGGAATGGGCATAGCTTACGTGAGTCGAGCGGGACAATCCTACTTTACTGCTGGACTAAATGCAATGTATAGAAACTTCCAATTAGATATTAGTAAAGGGAGAGATAATTCTGTAGGTCTCGATGGACCTTCGGTTTTTGGGATTTCTTTAGGCTACTCTAAAGCATTGAAGAGAAATAAATAGGAAGGTTTTCTGTCTTAGAATATATCAAAAAAAGCGCAAAGAAAAATCAATTTCTTTGCGCCTTTTTTTACTCCAAGCTTGTCGGAGACCATCAAAAGTTTTTTTATTTCTTAAAAGCCTTTTTGACGATTTCCGCTTGTTGCTTATCGTGTACTTTTTTAAATCCAGTAGCAGGCGAAGCACTCGCAGGTCGAGAGATTACTTTGAAAACTTCATTTGGATAATTGGACAAAATAAACTGCCAAGCTCCCATGTTTTCCGATTCTTCTTGCACCCAGGTAATCTCCGCGTTCTTATAGCGCTTCAATAATTTATTGACATGCAATTTAGGGAATGGGTACAATTGCTCTATTCGAATAATGGCAACATCTTCTCGCTTGTTATCCTGCTTTTCTTTTAGCAAATCATAATAGATTTTACCAGTACAGAAAAGCGCTTTTTTGACTTTCTTGAGATTGCGGCTCGTAACTTCTGGATCATCATAATATTCGTAAAAACTATTCTCCGGACGTTTCTCAAATGCATCCAAATTGGATACACATAAAGGATGACGCAGCAAACTCTTAGGCGACATTACGATCAAAGGTTTGCGGAAAGGTCGCTCCAACTGTCGGCGGATCGCGTGGAAGAAATTGGCAGGGGTTGTGATATTAGCAACGGTCATATTATAGTTGCCACACATCTGCAAGAAGCGCTCTAGTCGAGCAGAAGAGTGCTCCGGTCCCTGGCCTTCATAACCGTGTGGAAGCAACATTACCAAACCACTCATTCTCTGCCATTTACTTTCTCCAGCGGAAATGTATTGATCCATAATGGTCTGTGCCCCATTATAAAAATCGCCAAACTGAGCTTCCCAAATGACCAAAGAATTCGGCGAAGCCAAAGAGTAGCCATATTCAAATCCCAGCACCCCAAACTCAGAAAGTAAAGAATTGAAAATTCTGAATTTCCCCTGTTTGGCAGCGATGCCATCCAAGCGATTGAGTTCTTTATAGTTTTTGTCATCGTAGAAGATCGCATGTCGGTGAGAGAAAGTCCCTCGCTTGACATCCTGTCCACTCATACGGACATCTTTATTGTCTAATAACACAGATCCATAAGCCAATAACTCAGCCATCGCCCAATCGAGCTTACCGGCATCTAATAATTTTTGCTTGCCTTTTAGTAAGCGATTGACCTTCCCAAGTGGAACAAAATTCTCCGGCAAAGTCATCAAATGCTTGATGAGCTTTTTGATTTTAGCCTTAGGAATTCCCGTTGGGGGAGAAATGTCAAAATCTTTTGGGTTAGTGGTTGCTTTGAGTTTTTGCCAATCTTTCTCAGGAGCCTGGTAAGTATAAGGCAATGGTTTTTGCTTGACGGAATCTAGTCGATTCTGCAAGTCATTCCAAAACGTTTTTTCCAAGCCAGTAGCCATCTCTTTTACTACTGCACTCGTTTCGATTAATTTTTTAGAATAAATTTCTCGAGGATTAGGATGCTTGTTGATGATGCCATACATTTCTGGCTGAGTAAATTTCGGGTCATCGCCCTCATTGTGTCCATGTCGGCGATAGCAAACCATATCGATGAAAACATCATTGTTGAACAACTGTCGATATTCCGCTGCCAGCTCCGCTGCAAAAATCACTGCATCAGGATCATCTCCATTGACATGAAAAACAGGAGCCTGTACCAAGGCAGCTGCTCCGGTAGAATAAGTAGAGGAACGCGCATCATCATAATCGGTAGTGAAACCAATTTGATTATTGATTACAAAGTGGATAGTTCCACCAGTATAGTAGCCGTCAAGCTGGCTCATCTGTACCGTTTCGTAAACGATTCCCTGACCTGCTACCGCAGCATCTCCGTGAATAAGTATCGGAAGGATTCTGTCGTAATCACTGTCGTAAAGAATATCCGCTTTTGCTCTTGCAAAACCTTCAACCACTGGATCTACCGATTCTAGGTGACTCGGGTTTGGAACCAGTTTGAGGTGGACGGCATGTCCGGAAGGTGTTTTTACCTGAGAAGAAAAACCAAGGTGGTATTTTACATCTCCGTCACCGAAGCTAAGGTCTGGTACGGCGGTACCTTCAAATTCATTGAAAATTTGTTCGTAGGTCTTGCCCATGATATTGGCCAATACATTGAGTCGTCCACGGTGAGCCATACCGATGATTACTTCCTCTACTCGATCTGTTGCTCCTTTATTGATAATCGCATCCAGTGCAGCAATAGTTGTTTCGCCACCTTCCAGTGAAAATCTTTTTTGCCCAATGTATTTGGTATGCAGAAAGTTTTCAAAACCTACTGCGCCATTTAGTTTTTCTAAGATTCTTTTTTTCTTCTCAATGCTATGGCCATAATCTGCATTGGTATTTCTATTCTCAATTTTATCGCGAAGCCACATGCGTTTTTTGCGATCCTCAATATGTGCATATTCATAACCGATATTGCCACAATAGATTTTCTTGAGGTGATCAATGACTTGCTGAAGCGTTGCTCCTTTGAGTCCGATCTCTTCTCCGGCCTGGAATACTCGACTTAAATCTGCTTCGGTCATCCCATAATCAGCAAGATCGAGGTGAGCTCCGCGGTTTTTTCGTTGTCGAATCGGATTGGTAGTAGAAAGCAAATGGCCTCTATTTCTAAATCCATGAATAATAGACATGGCTCCAAATTCTTTGGTGACATGATTAGCCGATGCTACCGGAGGAGCACTTTCTGAAGCGCCATTATCTGGTTTTGCAAAGTCGAATCCTTGGAAAAAGGTTCTCCAGCCATCTTCAACAGATGCAGGATCTTGCTTATATTTTTCATACATCGTATCGATAAACGAAGGATGCGCATTGAATACATAGGAATAATCACTCATGATTTTCTGATAAATTTGAAAGAGAATGAAGTTAAAAAAGGAATCAATACGAATGGAATAACTCCTTTTAAAACATCTGATGTTTAGGTGTTTTTAACGAAAAAAATAACTATTTGTTTAGAAGCTGTTTGAATAATTTCTAAGTTTAAAATCAATAATTTTGTGCTTCTAGGGAGTTCAATATTTCGAAGCCAAGTTCCTAGAATATTGGTTTTTAGAAGATAGAAATTTAAACGTGCGCTTAAATGTGCGAAAAGTCTGGCAAATATCGTGGATTTTTATAAAAAATCCGCTGATTTCTTGAATATTGGGAGAGACTTAGAACACAAGACGTAGTTTGTGGGGCATGGAAAGGCGTTTTTTTATCTATTGCTAGCTTTTAAGGACTATAAAATTAGGGGAAAGGAATACTTTTGGAATTGTTTTCTTACAGGTTTTGGAGAGAAATGGCTTATATTTACCCATTAATGAAGAAAAATAAGATTATTGAGTGATTTTTTTCATTAAAATATTTCCACTTAACGGAAAAAGGAGTATTTTTGCACTCCGAATTACGAAAATCATTTAGAACTTATATAGATCATGGCACAACATCAGTCCTCAAAGAAAAGAATCCGTCAAGACGCTAAAAA
>CALLVY010000888.1 GCA_938015925.1 uncultured Saprospiraceae bacterium | reverse complement strand
ATATCTTTCGGCTCGAATTGCATTTTATTTCTTTTGTGCGAAACTGGCTAAACCAGTTAATTTCCTTTTCCTATATACCCAAACACTAAATCAATAGACATCAGGCTTCATTGGTTTTAACTTATTTTTTCTTGGATTGTTTCCCCTAAGGGACTTTGATATTAGCTGGTTCCAAAGATCAAAACCACCTCCAATCATCCAGGACAAAGATACATCAACAAATTTAATCTACATTGAGTTTCCCAAAGAGTCTTATTTTATTCCCTTCTTTGATTTTTTCTATTTTTGAGGATTAATCAAATATGGTTTTATTTTAATAAGTTTTGCAGAAATAAGGATAAATTTCATGCTGAGTCTGCACTGGATGTTTAGTATTTATTACCTTTGTAGCTTAGCCTTTTTCTCTCCAAAATAAGTAGACTTTAAACCTAAAAATGAATCGTTGTGGCTGGAAATACCTTTGGAAAAGCTTTTAAAATCAGTACTTTTGGTGAATCTCATGGCAAAGGACTTGGTGTAATCATCGATGGATGCCCTGCGGGTTTGAGCATTGATGAGACTTTTATCCAATCAGAAATGGATCGCCGTAAACCTGGCCAATCCAAGATTGTCACCCAAAGAAAAGAAGCGGATCAACTACAAATCCTCTCTGGAATATTTGAAGGCAAAACTACTGGTACTCCCATTGGCATCATCATTTATAATGCAGATGCCCGATCCAAAGATTATAGCCACATCGCAGATAAGTTTCGTCCCTCTCATGCAGATTTTACTTACCAAAAGAAATATGGCCTACGCGATTATCGCGGTGGAGGTAGAAGTTCTGCCAGAGAAACAGCGGCGCGAGTAGCTGCTGGCGCCATTGCCAAATTGTTTTTAAAATCGCTGGGCATTGAAATCAATGGCTATGTAAGTCAGGTTGGTTCTTTAAAATTAGAACTCCCCTACTCCCAATTGGATTTTACAAAAACAGAAGAGACCCCCATTCGCTGTCCTGATCTTGATACTGCCGAAAAGATGATTCAATTGATTAAGGAAGTAAAAAAGGACGGAGATACAATTGGTGGTGTGGTTAGTGCGGTTCTTAGTGGCTCTCCGGTAGGATTAGGCGACCCTGTTTTTGATAAATTGCATGCCGACTTGGCCAAGGCCATGTTGAGTATCAATGCTTGTAAAGGCTTCGAATATGGAAGTGGTTTTGCAGGTGTGGAGATGCGAGGTTCCGCACATAATGATGTTTTCTTCCAGGAGGATGGACAGACAAAAACCAGCACCAATTTTTCTGGAGGAATCCAAGGAGGAATCTCCAATGGCATGGACATTTATTTTAGAGTGGCATTCAAACCTGTGGCTACCATTGTAGAAGCACAAGAATCGGTCAATGAAAGTGGTGAAAAAGTGGAGGTCACGGGCCGTGGCCGTCATGACCCTTGCGTCGTTCCACGTGCCGTTCCAATTGTGGAGGCCATGGCCGCTTTGGTATTGGCCGATCATATTTTACGACAACGCATGGTTCAATTGTAGAACAGGATTTCATCTATTAAACTTAACCCCTTTAAAATTCGATAATGCGCAATACTTTATTTCTCTCTTTACTCCTTTTGCTTTCGGCTTGTACTGCTGGAAAAAAAATCAGTTCTATCAAGGACGGTTTTAGCCCTAAGCTTGCTTTTTATAATGTCGAAAATCTTTTTGATCTGGAAGATGATCCGGTAAAAAGAGATGAAGATTTTACGCCGACGGGAAGGAATGAATGGACACTGGAACGCTACCAGGCAAAACTAGGAAAACTCCATCAAGTAATTCGAGAAATGGGTTACCCCTCTTTTTTAGGCGTTTGTGAAATTGAAAATGCGGCAGTCCTGGAAGCGATGTCGGATTCTTGTGTAACGGAAACCGGCAAGTATGACTATGTGCATTTTGAATCTTTGGACAGTCGAGGGATTGATGTCGCATTACTTTACGATCCTAACGTTTTTGTAGTCAGTGCTACTGAAAAAATCACGACGCAATTTCCGCCAATCGAAGGAAAGGAATATACCAGTAGAGACATCCTTTATGTCAAAGGAACTTATCTAAAAAAACATGTTTTGCATCTCTTTGTAAATCACTGGCCTTCTCGCAGAGGTGGATTGGAAAAAAGTGAACCACGTAGACTTTTAGTGGCCAATAATCTAAAAATAAAAGTATCCAGTATACTGTCGACCGATCCCAATGCCAGCGTTTTTATAATGGGAGATTTCAATGATGAACCTGACAATAAGAGTATCACAGAAATACTTGGAGCGCATGACCTAAATACTAAGCTCGCTCAAAACCAGCTTTACAATTGTACTTATCCAATGGATGAGGCAGGACTTGGTACTTATAATTATCGAGGCAATTGGAATCAATTGGATCAAATCATTGTCTCTGGAAATTTACTTTCTGGAAAAAGTGGATTGAAGGTTGGAGAGGCGGAGATTTTTAGAAAGGACTGGATGATGTTTGTTCATGAAAAGTATGGAGAAACGCCGAGTCGGACATATGGTGGACCTAATTATTATGGTGGTTATAGTGATCACTTGCCCGTGATGATTCCTTTGAAGAATTGATAAACTAGTGAATCTTATTTGCTAAAAAGCGGAAAGTTTTTGTAGTAAAACTTTCCGCTTTTTAGCAGCAGGAATGGATTGAAACTAGTACTTTGCGACTCTTTTGTATTGATAAAAATTCACCATTTTTTCAGTATTTATGGAAGAGAAACTTAGCAATGATTTAGCGAAGCGCTGTTCCAACAATTAAGCCTCCCTACCAATATTCGTATTCAAACTTCTCCGCTCTTAGCACTTCTCCATTCTCTGTGACTTTAAAAAACGTGCAATCGCCTTGTACATTTAACACCTCTTCCACCTCATATTCATTTCGCACTTTTTCTCCTTTCTCATTAAAACTTTCACTCCAAACAACTTCGTTTCGCTCATCAAATTTTCTTTCATATCCAGAAATCGTATCCCCTTCAAAGGAGACTCTTAAGGACTTAAAGAGGTTTCCATTATCATCATAGCTTCTATAAATCCAACAATTATTGCAACGGTAAAACTGTCGTGATTTAAATGGATTGCAATTGCTCGCCTGAGCTACTCTGACGATCAATCCTTGTTCATCAAAAAAACTGGTATCCACATTCACACATAAGTCTTTCTTATCTTTTCCTTTGTATTTGACTCGAGTAATCCTCCGTTGATCCTCATATTTGTAAGTTTTAAATTCTTCGCTTCCATCCGGTTTGACATGCAGGATTTCTGTTTTACGATTTTGAGTATCGTGTTTGTATGTTACGTTTTCCATTTTCACAATGCGATCACCGAATTGGTGATTGATCTGAGTCTGTGTAAGCGTCTTTCGCAGGCCTAGATCATCTCTATCTATTTCCACAATGATAGAATCCAATAAGGCGGATGCATCAGTTGCGGAACTTCCTTTGCCAGGTCTTGGTTGAATCGTTTTTTGATAGTAGACCAAACTATCATTTTGATCATACTTAAAAATCGACCAGTTTCTATTGGCTTCTTCGTGGCCTATGATATTTCCTTTCTTATCATATTCACTAAACCAAGTCCATAAAAAAGTATCTTGCTGATAGCTATCGCCCCAGGCATTGGACCAGTAGTGTGCGATCTTTTTCTTAAGGACAAATTTGTTTGGAACCATCTTGGGTCCAAGGTTTGGACTTGATGTATTTTGGATACTCTTACAGGAAAAAAGGAGGAGTATCAAAAGGAAACAGGAACAGGTATTTATTTTTTTCATTGGGAATTACTTTTCGAAACAAACGCGGAAGCAATTATTTTTTCGATTGCAATTTTTTCTTTATTTTCTCTTCCCTACGTTTCGCTTTAGCCGCTTCTTTCTCTCTTTTTAAAACTTCTTTTTCTTCCTTACTTTTTCGTCTAAATAATTCTTTTAAACTATCCCCTTCCCTACGATAACGAATACCTATTCCTCGCTTGTCTCGTTCTCCGGCAATGGTATTATCATAAAGCTGGTAAGCCCTAAACTTGAGTCGTCGATCTCGAGTAATTACATATTCCACCTCGATATCTCCAGCTAAGAAAGCATCCGAACCATAGGCTTGACCAAAGTTGACATCTCCTCCTCCTCTGAAAGTAAGTCGATCATCAAGGATACCGATCTCCGGGCGAATCCCAAACTTCGTCCCCGAGAGATTCTGCGTGATATCTGCTTCGTAAACATTATAATCAATGTCTACTCCAATCCCGGAAATAAAATTGACATCCGTAACAAACTCTGATAAAAGCTGAGTCGTCAACAAGGACAATTGAGAGGTCAGCACTTCCGTAAAAGTATTGACTACAATGTCATTCGTTCTGCCCTGGAAAGCGGAGCTTGCGGGTAAAAATCCTCCGACAACAAACAACCCAAAAACCTGACGATTCAATTCATTAGGATCTTGTTCGATCGCTTGAAGCTTGGTATTTGCATAGTTTTGCAAGGCACCTGTTAGTTCAGGGAATTGAATTTCAAAATTAATAATAGGTTCTAAAAGCTGTCCCGTCAGGTTCATCACTAGATCAACACTGGTCGGTTGTTGGGCTTCTGTTTTAAGTCCATCCAGGTTACTATCATCGATGTATTCTGAAACAAAGTTATAAACAGAAGTGGTCAATCCTTTATACTCTGCATCAATATTTAAGATCGCATTATAAGGATCTTTTTCCCAAAGGATCGTTCCACCTTCTCGCACGGTAAAAGGCTTATTAAAAATATTATTGTAGGTAAATAAATACTTCCCTTTGGTGATGTCATAATGGCCATGCATTGAAATCTCTCCAGAACGATCCATGTGCAAATCAATATTTCCTTTCCCGGATCCTTCCATAATATCACCAGCCTTCTCATCAAAAATCAACTGTACTTCTGCCTCTTCCGTAATGGCTAATCTCAAATCCATTTCTATTCCCAAGAGTTCTCCTCTGGTCTCACTGCGCGGCTCTTCCACTTTATTTTTATCGATAAATTTAATAAAACTAACCTCCTCGGCTTCTTCCGTATAGCTTACCGGAATCACCAAATAACTTTCCGGTAAGGTCTCTCCGTCAATTTTAATATTGGTCTTATTAAATCTTCCTGTAAAATGTACATCGCCTTTAATCAAACCATATCCATAAAAAATATCATTGTCTTCTTTTTGGGTATCCAGGCATAAAAAGGCATCTGAACGCAGGATCACATCAGAGCCCAAAAAGCGCATCCGCTCATGCGTAATACCTCCGTACAAAGTCGCAACGTTCCCCAACTTGTCAGTGATCTGTCCGCCAGTGACGTCAAAGATAAAATTGGTAATCCTTGCTTTTTGATTATTGACAAAATATCGAGTGTTCAGATAATCGATAGTCAAAGCACCATAATCAATAGTGATGTCTCCACCAAAATTAGGTTTTTTAAAAGTCCCATCAATTTTTACATTGGCTCCAAATTCTCCGATGGTATTTGAAAGTCCATTGACGACAAAATATTCAATGATGTGCAAGGGATATTTTCGGATGGTAAAATCGAAGTCGAATTGTTTTTTCTTCTTCTGTTTAAAAATGGTACTTGTTGGTGGAAAGTAAAAACCTTCTCCGGTCAGCTGTTGAGGTCCATTGGTAATACTGAGATAGGCGCGGGTTTTGGTTTTCAAATCAGCTCCTGCGGCATCCAAGCGAAAAGCGCCCCAATCATCTCCATTGACTTCAAAAGTATCGGCTTCTACACTTAAGCTTAAATCTTTGAGGTTGTACAAATCCAAGGCTGAAGCCTGGACATTAAACAGTCCTCGAAAATCCATTTTATCATAAATCCAAAGTTCGTCGATTAAGGAAAAATCGAAATTTTCTACTATAGCACTTAGTCCTTTTTTTCCTAGGCTATTTAGGCTAATCTTTTTTTCGTCACTGGTCAGCGTAAAGTTTTTGGTATCTACAAAGCCCTTTCCAAAACGGAGGTAATTATCCTCGTCTATATCCCATTCTGTTTTTAGGATCACCAAATTGGAAGGAAAGAATTGGATTTGGAAAAAATCTTCTACTAAAGAAAACTCTCCCGTAAGGTTTAGATTATCGAGAATGGTGGTCCAATTGATAGCGACCAATTCGAAATCAAAAGTATCTCTAAAGAGATCACCGCTGAGGGTCAGTGGTTCAAAATCTTGGTTGGCAATTTGGGAATGATAGATTTCCAGGTTCATTTTATTTTCTCCGCCCATGCCTTCCATTTGCAATGCGATCTCTCGGAAAGCCATATCTGCAAACTTCACTTCTGGTACATCCAAATCAATATTCAGGGAATCGCTTTTGCTATCAAAAAAACCTTTTAGCGTAATATTCCGCAAGGTATCCAATTCAGGATTTATCAGCAAGGTGGCATTCTTAGTATCAGAAACAAATACATGAAAATCAAAAGTACTTTCACCAGGAGGTGTTTCTTTTGGTTTTAATCCAAACTGTTCATAGGCTTTTGGATAATTGCGATACAAGTATTGAGTCAGCGCCTGCGGAACTTCTTCTACATTAAACCTTCCTTCTAATTTAGCATTGAGCACATCTGATTTGACTTCAAAGATCCGCTCCTCATTGGGTTTAATCAGAGAAGCGATTCGGATCGAATCCAGAATAAATTCTTGCGCTCCATTTCGGACGATTTTAAAATTATTGGCATCGGCATATCCTTGAATCGTAGCGAGGGTTCGATCTTTTAAATTCAAATCTACTTCCCCCGAGATCACCAAATCTTCTTTGGAAATATTCAAGGCCAGTAAATCCAGGTGATTGATATTGGCTTTAAAATCGAATTCAGGAATGCTATCGATATTGCTAATATTTCCACTAAAAGTAAAATCAATATTGTCATCTTTAACGATCAAATCTCCATCAAAAAACTTTTTATTCAACTGCCCGTCTATCGTTACATTTCTATAAGTGTATCCCTTAAAGGAAAAGTTGTCGATTACCGCTCCTAGTTTTGCATCTACCGATTCCAGCGTAAGCCCCTTCCCTTCTTTCACTTCCGACTTAAAAGTAACCATCCCCAAATCTGAATTGCCAGACCATGCGCCCAGGTCAAATTCTTGCAAAGACAAACCTCCAGAATATTTTGCACCAGTCCGGCCGTTTCGAAGGTCCATCCGCATATCCATTTCTGCGGTACCAAGGTCAGATACCAATTCTCCATAGGCCACAAAATCGACAAAGAAACCATCGAATCGACCACTGAAATTAAGTTGCCCCA
This sequence comes from uncultured Saprospiraceae bacterium, assembly GCA_938015925.1. Classification (GTDB taxonomy): domain Bacteria; phylum Bacteroidota; class Bacteroidia; order Chitinophagales; family Saprospiraceae; genus CALLVY01. The sequence continues at coordinate 7,531 of CALLVY010000888.1, read as the reverse complement.
ATTTATCAAAGTTCGAAGGCGGATTAAACCGGGGTACCAATAGTCGCAATGTTTTGATATCCGTAATCAAGCGATCTACTTCTAAGTTGAGGGCTTCTTCATTTTTGGTATTTAAATTTCTGGAATTAAAGTTTCCTTTAAAATAAGTACTGCTTCCTAACTTCAGATTGAGGTCTCTTCCCCGGAGGTTTTTTATTTTCCCCAGTAGGCGGCCATCAATTTCTAATATCTCTTCTTGGTTTTTTACAAAAAAGGCATTCTCACTTAGCTTCGGCGCAAAAACCATAATGTCTTTTACGGCAACTTTTGATTTATTGAAACGACCGTCCATGATCACTTTATTTGGAAAATCATTATAGTCGTTATACTCTTTGTATTTAAAAACCAAAGTATCGCCCACGGTGCTGTATGGCGTCACCAGCTGCATATCATTTAATGTCGTTTTCCTATTGGAAAAAATAGCTTCTTTGGCGGTCAGATTATTCAACACAAAACCACTTCCTTCGCGCAGAGAAAGCTTTTTCAATTCCATGTTAAAAACATCTTCCGTAAAGAAAAAGTCTTCCACTTTGATTTGTATATCTAAAACATCCAGGTGTCCAATATCCAGAATATCAGCTGGAGTTGTTTTTACTGGATAGCGGCGATAATTGTGAAAGACAAAATGAGCATCATTCAAGGACAAATCATCCATGCTTATTTTCAACTCTTTGGCAGTACTATCCCGCACCACAAACTCTTCCTTAATTTCTCCATCTTCCGTGACGGTGGTCATCACTACCGGAGCCAATTTTTGCGGATACAAATCATAGGCAACATCCGGCAAATGGATATTGGTTTCTTTTATTTTGATAAAATTTTCTGGCAAGTTGACTTCATCAATCAAAATTTCTCCTTCAGGAACAAATACATCTAATTCCAAACCACGCATCATGTCCTTATTGTAGAAGCGAAGGTTTTTCAAATAAATACCATCAACATCTAAAAAGACAGGTTTACTGTTTTTGTTATCCTCTTTTTGTATTTGAGAAGTAGTGAGAAAATCGAGAATGAATTGAAGATTATTGGTTGGTTCGTGTTCCTTACGATTGAGATTGATTTGGGCATCGGTGAGGTAGATATTGTCAATGTCATAGCGATTGCGCAATAGCGAAAGAATACTAATGCTCATGTCCGCTTTCAATTGTCGACTGTAAAGCAGGGTATCTCCTTCCTGATCGGCAATGAATAAATCTTCCAGCAGCAATTTATCAAAGAAATCAATTTCTACATTTTTGATCGATACTTGAGTATTGAGTTCTTTGGAAAGGTAAGTGGTAACTTTTTCAGAGATGAATTGTTGGATTTTGCCATTTTGCAATAAGAACCAAAGAAGGATCACTAGAAATAGAATCAACAACAGCATATTTCTGAAGAGTCTCCAGAAAAAGTTGAACCTTCTTCGCCGCTTTAGCTTTTCGAAGAATTGATCAATCTGTGGTGAATTATTACTCATTATTTATTTTAGTATCCCCGCGGCAACGGCCATTAAAAGCTCCAAGCATAGGACAAAAACCTTTTAAATTATTCGGTTCCCAAATTAAGACCTCACAATTGGCTCAATTTAGGCATTTTATCTATTTTATTGAACTTATAAAATAAGGAAATTTCCCCGTAGAAAGGATGCTTTAACGAATAATTAATAGGGATATGACTGAATGCGACTTGGCCGTAAAAAAACAAGACCCAATTTATCTTCTAAATGAGTCTATTAAGCTGCTAAGGGTTGGATGCTTTTGCTAGGAATCTTCCGATAAAAAGGCCTTTACCCGCAATTCAGACCAATAAAAGCCATTGCCTTTAAAATAGACAAAGCCTACATGACCACCGTGTTTGGGGGTTTCTAGAAACAAGAATGGACTTTGCTTCGCCAATTCATAGGGATAACAGGTTTTACTGAGAAAACTATCGTCTACTGCATTCAGTAACAGTGTGGGTATTTTGATATCAGATAGAAATTGTAAGCTACTAGAGCGGCTATAATAGTCATCGGCACTTGAAAAACCATGAATAGGAGCCGTGGCTGCTCCGTCAAATTGAGGGAAATCACGGGATTTGGCTACAGCCTCCAGGTCTATATGCTTGGGCAGCAGGTGTTTCTTAGCAAGCGTTTTTTCTTTTAAAGTAACCAAGAATCGGTGCTGGTATATCCGATTTTCCAATTTGGAAATCTCTATACAGCTGCTTTCTAAATCTACAGGCACAGATATTCCAACCGCCTTTTTGATCATTGGATGAACCTTCTCCCCTCTTTCTCCGACATATTTCAAGGCTACATTTCCCCCCAAACTAAAACCAACGATGGCAATCTCATCATAAGCACCAGAAGCAATGATCCTACTCAAAACCCAATCCAAATCATCCGTCTCTCCGCTATGGTAAGCCCTCGACATCAAATTGGCTTCGCCACTACAGCCTCTAAAATTCAGACCTACTCCATCCCATCCCGATTCATTCATGATCTTAACGATCCCTCTCACATAAGGCCGATCGGCACTGCCTTCCAGACCGTGGAGCACCATCACTAATTTTCGAGCACCCATTTTAGACCAATCCAAATCCAAAAAATCGCCGTCGGGTGTATTCACACGTTCTCTTTTGTAATCGACTTCAGGGATTGGCCGAAAAAGCCCGGCATAGCCCGTTTGGAGATGATAGTTCCGGAGCAGTAAAGGCGGCTTGAATAAAGGGGAATCGACAATCGGCATTTAAGTAGGTGTAGCTTTGAAAATTATTGCAAAAGGTAGTTTGATCAGGAAAGAAGTTGTTCAAAGTGTAAAGAAAATAGATTTTGTATAGAATTTCAAAGCTTGAGGCAGATTTTGTAAATATATTGGAAAGGAATCAATGCTTCTTCTAAAAAAAATCCTGGTGGCGGTTTGGAACCGCGACCAGGATTGGGTGTATTGGATTTTCTGGGAAAATTTGATCCAAATTTTTAAATTCTTGTTAGAACTTAAGCCAAGAAGTCCACTTTACCAGAATCTAAATTATAGTAAGCCGGAACGATTTTAATGGAATTGGCTGCCAATGCATTTCTGATGATTTCAGAACGAGTGCTCAGTTCTTTGACCGTCAATTCAGCGTTTTTCTTAACCACTTCTGTAATACTTGCATTTGCTCCACTAGCACTGATTGCTGGAGTGATGTGCGCGAGCAAGTGATTGAGGTTATAGCCATTATCTCCACCGCCTACGGCAGCAGTAACGGCACCACAACTTTGATGACCAAGTACTACAATTACTTTTGAGCCACAATGTGCTACTGCGTATTCGATACTTGCTACAGAAGAAGTATTCGCGATATTACCAGCTACCCGGACAACAAAAAGTTCTCCTAAACCCGCATCAAAAGCCAATTCTGGAACGACTCTACTATCTGCGCAACTTAGCACGATGGTATGCGGTTCTTGGCCAGTAGTTAAAGCATCTCTTCGGCTGCTATCTTGTAATTTTCCGTCTAATTTGTCGGCAACAAATCTTTCATTACCGTCTGTTAATCTTCCAATGATTTGATCAATATTCATTTTCTCTTTGATTGTGAATTAAATAATGTTGAGGAACTCGGACGCTGTTCTTTCGTCCAGCTTTAATTGGATACGAAATGAGAATAAAGTTTATTATCCCGTTTCAAATCTTACCAAACTAACAAATTGCAGTGCTTTTCGTTGAGTGTGATTTGTAAATTTAATAAAATTGCTTAAACCAAAGATCAATTTTAGGACAAACCTTAATTAAATCCCGCTTCTAGTTTCCCAATAAGTCTTTACAAGAAAAATTTTGCAAAGGTTTTTCCTTTTTCCAGTTTTCAACTTGTAGTATTTGTAATCCAGCATCTTCAATACTATCCAGGCAGGCGCAATATTTTCGAGCCAATTGTTTCAATTGCCTGCTAGAGCTAAAAGGAGCTACTTTAATTTCTGAAAAAGCCCAATCATCGATGATTAGATAACAGGTGTCTCGAATGTTTTTTTCGGAAGAGATACATCGGATTTGTTGATTGGCAATTTCGCTTAGGGAAGGAATTTGTTTTTGAGGGGAATAAAGGATGCCTTCTTGAATATTTCCAGCGTACAAGGTGAAGGAAAAATTGGCGGGCCATAAATTAATCGCATAAAAAAGGGGCATCAGTCCTATTAACAAAAAGGGTATTCCTACAATTTTAAAGTTTTGGAAAATGGAAACAAAAGAAGGACTTGGTTTTTCTTCGCTTGGCCAATACAACAGAAAAAGTAAAGCAATCATCGTCAAATTCCAAGGCCATACTACCTCATTCCAATTTTGGCCCAAAGGCCCTAAAAACACCAAAATAGTAAGATGGAATACCAGCCCTGCAAGCAGTACTATTTTTCGTTTTTTCCCTGACCACAAACCGATTGCCAAAGCCAATTCAAAAAGGATCGAAGTTATAATAATCCAGGAGGGGCTCCCCAAGGAATTGGTCCAGGCAAAGGTTTCCATAAACCAAGGAAAAGTATCTTCAAAATAGAAGCCATTGATTTTATAAATCCCTGCCCAGAAATAAATAAAAGGAAAAAGATATTGCAAGCTTGGAAGAATCCATTTTTCTTTCTTGCTCCCTTTAAAAGCCAAGATTCCGAGCAATATCGATTGGAAATAAAACCAAACCTGGCCTTTGCTTAGATCCAACATCAGGGCCAAAAAGGCAGCGCCAAGGAAAAGACCAAAACTCCATTTATTTTGCCAGCCCATAAGCAGCAAAACCAAAGCAAGGCAAAGGAGCATAGAAAAGAGAAAATTCAGGGTAAAAACCGATGGAAGAAAATCAAAGACGGGTACAAAAGGATAAGAGCGGTCGGCAAACCAAAGCGGATGGGTTAAACCAATTTGTACCAAAAGACAAAGTGCTATTATCTGGACAAGCCGAGTGAGAACCTTGTCTTTTGGTATCATCATGTAATTTAGATCCTAGGAGAGAGACGAATTAAGTTAGGGCATCATTGTTTCAAAAGCAACAATCTTTACAGCTTCGCCCCACATAAAGACAGACATTTCTTCTCCAGCAGGAACTACTTTTATGGAAACTTCTTTGCCTTCATATTTCAATTGATTCGGCATATTGACGGGACGATATTCTTTGCCATTCTGGCCAATAATTCCCCAAAACCCTGGACCGATATTTTGATAGGCCACACTGCCTTTTACTGATTTCATAGATACTAAATTTAAGCGCTTTAAAATTGATTTATGGAAGCCATTGATTCTCAAAATTGCTTTTGGGTCAGAAATATGGATTCCTTCTTTTACCTATACAAAGTTAAGCCTTTCCTGAAAGAATGCTAACTTTAGAAAGTTCCTTCCTATAGTAAATCAGCGCTTTGATCGAAAAACGCCTTCTAAAATACTAGTATTGGATTTTTAAACGACAATTGATAAATCTTACTGGAAAGTATAATCAAGGATCACCTGCCCGGTATTCGGGTCAACAGAAGTCGTTTCTGAGGCCACCACTTCATTGTCAACTGATATTTTAAGTTCTACTTCATAAATCATAGGCATAGGATTCGGTTCTACCACAATTTCATTATCTCCCGTATAAGTCAATTTCAAATAAGTCCCCACTTCCACGGACTCTTGTGCATAAGTAAAACTATAGGGAAATACTGGAAACTCCTCAATGGTTTCATTATTAATCGTTCGGTTGACATAACCTACTTTTCCATTAGTGGTAATCACTTCATATTTGATATTTACCGTTTTGGGATAGGCATTCGAGGCATCATCGGACTTACAAGAGTTCAATGCAAAAAGCGGTAAAACCATTAAAATAAATAGAATCTTTTTCATGCTTAATAAGTTTGTGAATTAATCGTAACACAAAGATAAGCAAATGAAAGAGATCCAAAAACGGACTAAAGGCACATTATGTATTTTTAGACCTTTCCTAAAAAGCTTTAACGCTCTGACAATTTCAATCCAAATTCTCCATTTTTCAAATCAAAAAATGTTTGGGAATAAACGTCTTCCAATCTTCCAGAGAAAGTCCCTCTGATTTCCCCACCCTCTTTAAGTTCTACTTTGGTAAATTTTATCCTGAATTCGGTATCCGAATTTCCATTCAGATATTCTGCCTCTACGGTATTGTTTTCTGTTAATTCGGAATAAGAAAAATCCAAACATTCGTTTAGGAAATCCGGACAAGTTTCCACTTGAACATACTCTTTCCCCTGCTCAATAAGGCCTAAAGTTTTGAAATTAATCGATAGGCTTTTTTTATCCTCAAGATTCACGTCTTCTATATAAATCTCATATCGGTTGGAATCACCAAATAAAATGGGAGTAACTATTTCGAAATAAGCACGGGGAGCGGCAGCTTCTACCTCAATATCCCCTACCATAGCGCGGATGAAGGTAGTTTTTGCGGTAAGAACCTCATCGTCCTTTTTACAGTTTGAAAAAAACAGGAGACCGAATAAACAGAGATAGAGATATTTCATGATTTTAGTTTGTTGCCTATATTTTATAAAAAAAATCGAATTAAACCAGTGATTCACTAGGAAGCATTCCTTTGTTTTCTACCACCTAGTTCATTCATCTTATTCTAGTTTTTATCCACTAAAGTCTGAATGGCCGTATTCAAACTCTGAATCAAATCCCCTTGCTGCGAAACCACATTTTGCAATTGCTTCAGTTCCTCTTCCATATTGCTTTGGAGGTTTTGAGGAGAAGGTAAAAAAGGGCTGATTTTGGCGCGAACATACCACATTTCGCGGATGTCCCCAATGTTCACATTATAGGCTTCGTAATAGGAATTATCCGAATGCAATTCCAATTGTTTTCGTTCTCGCAAACGATTATAAACACGCTTGACCACCACATCTCCTCTAGTCACAACGACATAGACATAATTGTCCTTCAATGACGTTTCCCAAAGCGTTGGTTCTATAAAACTACAGACGACTTTATCGCCTTCAAAAAGCGTTGGTTCCATACTATCACCTGCGACATCAAAAGAACGATGCGTTCCAACCTTATACTTATAATCGGGTAAGGTAAAAGTCGGTAAATCCTGAATAAAAGTCGGATCCGGTAATTCACCAGCATAGCCAGCCTGAGCAGGCACGGGCACGTGTACAATGCGTTCGTCTTCATGCGAATTCGTTACAATCGTCAAAACCCGAAAGCTGTGATGATCTTCTTCCGTCATAAACATCGGCCCTTCTCCCGTATAGATATACACGGGATTGATTTGATACATGGCGACTGCTTTTCGCAAAAGTTCAATCGTTACATCTCTTCTCCCTTTCAGTACTTCTGAAAGACTTTGAGGCAAATATTCTAAGCTGATGGCAAATTGGCGACTCGAACGAACGCGATTCTCTTCTCTGAGCTTATTATGACAAAGGATAAAACGCTGTGTAACGATATTAGTGGAACCCATTCTGGTATTTTAATGATCAGAAAGGTGGCAATATATACATTTTGTACTTTAAATGCGTAATAAACGCAATAAAATATCCAAAAAAGTGATA
>CALLVY010000887.1 GCA_938015925.1 uncultured Saprospiraceae bacterium | reverse complement strand
TCCTCTGTCATCCCTTCCGCTAGCGGTTCCCTCACTTGAATGTCCACTGGACATTCACCAAAGGATCGTTCGCTCATGTGCTGCCCTTCCGTGGTCACGGTTCCTTCACTTTGAGTATTGTCATACTCAACCCGCTGGGATCGTTCACTCATTCGCCATAATAGCTAAGGCTATTAGGCTCCGGGCGTTCCTTGATTGCAAACAAAATTACTTGCGTGAACCTCCTTTGTCGGTTTCTTCATTTTTATCTCATAAAACCATTTTAGAATAAACTCTATTAACCTTTCGGGCAAAAAACAAACCTTTATGAAATCCGTGTCTATTCCTACTACGACCTTTAAGTTTTTAAAAGCAATCAAAAAAAACAATGAACGCCCATGGTTCAACGAAAACAAAGAGTGGTATCAAAAAGAGCATGAAAACTTTAAAGCTTTCGCCAATACGCTTCTGGATAAGGTGAGTCATCATGACGAGATTGAAAAAATGCGGGTGCATCGAATTTATCGAGATGTTCGTTTTTCAAAAAACAAACTCCCTTATAAAGCGCATTTTAGCGGTGGCCTAACCAGAGCCAGTATTTATTTACGAGGGGGCTATTACTTCCACGTAGAACCGGGTAATTCTTTTGTAGCCGGAGGATTTTGGGCTCCCAATTCCAAAGACCTCAAACGCATTCGTCAGGAAATCGCAGCGGATGATAAGCCACTACGGAAAATCATCAAATCCGCTAGCTTCAAAAAACACTTTGGTGAACTCTATGGAGAAACTTTAAAAACCGCTCCGCGAGGTTTTCCAAAAGATCATCCAGCTCTTGACTTGCTCCGCTACAAGCAATTTCTAGTTATTCACTATTATACCGACCAAGAAGTCTTGGCGGACAATTTTGCCGGAGAACTCAACAAGGCCTTTAAGGCCATGCGACCTTTCTTCAATTACCTGAGCGAAGTTTTAACTACAGATGAGAATGGAATATTGATTGAACCAGAGGTAAGCTAGTCTAAGGATTTCGCCTCTATTCGAGTCTATTCAACGCATTCTTTTTCGTACTCTAATTGCTTAAAAATTATTCTTCCAGATGCAAATAACTGCCAAAGAATTAGCCCTAATGCTCCATGGAACGATTGAAGGAAATCCTGAAGTCACCGTCAATCAACCTAGTAAAATAGAAGAAGGTGGTGTGGGTACCATTTCTTTTTTGGCCAATGCCAAATACGAACATTATGCCTATACCACCACGGCTTCCATCCTCTTGGTCAGCAATGACTTCCAAGCCAATAAAGCAATTGCTGCTACGCTAATTCGCGTGGCAGATGTTTATTCCAGCATTGGTTTTTTACTCAATAAATTTGGCGAACAACAAAACCAAATCGCCAGGGAAATTTCGCCACAAGCTTTTATTCATGAGGAAGCTCAGATTGGAAAAGAGGTTGCCATCGGCGCATTCGTGGTCGTTCAGGCCGGGGCTCAGATTGCAGATGGCGTCATTTTACATCCACAAGTTTTTATTGGTAAAAATGTAGTGGTAAAAGAAAATACCATTATTTATCCTGGCGCCAAAATCCATCGGGGTAGCCAGATCGGAGCCAAGTGTATTATCCACGCCAATGCGGTGATTGGAAGCGATGGCTTTGGTTTTGCACCACAAAAGGATGGCAGCTATCAAAAAATTGCTCAACTCGGCAATGTCGTTTTAGAAGACCAGGTCGATATTGGTGCCAATACGGTCATTGATCGGGCAACGATGGGACTGACGATTATCCGTAAAGGTGTAAAATTGGACAACCTGATTCAAATCGCGCACAATGTAGAAATTGGGGAAAATACAGTGATCGCCGCTCAGGCGGGTATCGCTGGTAGCACCCAAATTGGGCAAGATTGCCAAATCGGCGGACAAGCTGGTTTTGTCGGACACATCAAAGTCGCTAATGGTACCAAAGTACAGGCGCAAAGCGGTGTTGCCGCCGGAGTGGAGCAAGAAAAAACGGCGCTTTATGGTTCTCCAGCATTGCCGTACAGCAATTATTTAAAGTCCTATGCCTTGTTTAAAAACTTTCCAGACTTGAATCGCCAAATTCGCCAGATGGAAAAAAGGATTAAAGAATTAGAAGGCCAATAGACTTTATTCTTTCTTTTCTTACCAAAATCTGAGAGATTCCCAACCTTTTCCAATTGACATTCGTCAAAGTGAAAGAAGGATTACAAATGCTCATTCCCCTTCTTACAAGCCCTGATTCCTGTTTAAATATCGTATCTTTGCACAAATTTTTAGAACAATTGCTAAAATCAAGTTATCTCAAATAAAGATAATTTCCTCTAAAAACCACACGATTAAGTGTTTATGAAACAGCATACTATAAAAAAATCTGTGCAAGTCAAAGGAGTAGGCCTACATACTGGTAAAGCCGTAAGCTTGTGCTTTAAACCTGCAGCCGTCAATCATGGCTATAAATTCCAGCGCGTAGACCTGGAAGATTCGCCCACCATCGCTGCGGATGTCAATCGAGTAGTTTCTACTAATCGAGGCACCACTTTGCAAACTGGAGAAGTGCAAGTGAGTACGGTCGAGCATGTGCTTTCCGCGCTCGTAGGCTTGCAAATCGACAATGTATTGATCGAGGTGGACGCTCCAGAGATGCCTATTTTAGATGGCAGTGCTTTGGGCTTTGTAGAAATTCTGGAAAAAGCTGGTCGGGAAGAACAAGAATCAGATCGAGAGTATTTTGAGGTAACCGAACCCATTTCTTATAAAGACGAAGTGACGGGCACTGAGTTGCTGGCCCTTCCTCATGATGGATACCAGGTAACCACCCTGATCGACTTTAATTCTCCAACTTTGGGGCATCAATATGCTTCGATAGAAAATCTGGATAATTACAAAGAGGAAATCGCACCTTGTCGCACCTTTGTCTTTTTACATGAGCTAGAGCAATTGCTCAATCAAAATTTGATCAAAGGAGGAGATTTAGACAATGCTATTGTCATTGCTGATCGAATCATGAGTACAGAGGAATTGGAAGTCTTATCTAATCGCTTGGGAAAACCCAATATTCAGATAGAAGGAAAAGGGATTCTCAACACCACTGATTTGCGTTTTGAGAACGAACCTGCTCGACATAAACTATTGGATGTCATTGGTGATTTGGCACTGATTGGCCGCCCGATCAAGGGAAAAATCATGGCCACCAAGCCTGGACATACCGCCAATGTGGAATTTGCCAAAATAATAAAGAAATTATTCCAAGAGCAACGCAAGCTCAGAGGAAAGCCTAAATATGATCCTAATTTACCGCCATTACACGATACCGTAGCGATTACCAAGTTGATCCCACATCGTTATCCAATGTTGTTGGTAGATAAAATAATTGAACTTTCAGACGTTCATGTAGTAGGAATTAAGAACGTTACCTTTAATGAAAGCATTTTTCAGGGGCATTTTCCAGGGAACCCAGTGTTTCCTGGCGTCTTACAGTTAGAAGCGCTGGCTCAAACAGGTGGCATCTTGGCCTTATCGACCGTTCCCGATCCAGAGAATTGGGATACTTACTTTATCAAAATTGATTCTGCTAAGTTTAAAAATATGGTACATCCTGGCGATACGATCATTTTAAAGATGGAATTATTAAGTCCTATTCGCCGAGGAATCGTTCATATGCAGGGTACCGCCTATGTAGGTAATAAAATTGTTTCAGAAGGAGAGTTGACGGCTCAAATCCTCAGAAGAAAACCAGACAATGAGTAAATTTCAAGATATACACCCCAATGCAAAAATTGGCAAGAATGTAAAAATCGCATCTTTTGTTACGGTCGAAGAAGATGTAGTAATTGGAGATGGATGTGAGATTGGTGCCAACGTATGTATTTTAAATGGAACTCGATTAGGAGAAAATTGCAAAATTTTCCCTGGAGCGATCATTGGTTCTATTCCGCAGGACCTCAAATATCAGGGCGAAAAATCGACTTTAGAAATTGGGAATAATGTAATCATCAGAGAATATTGTACCATCAATCGAGGTACCTTGGCGAATATCCGTACGGTCATTGAAGACAATTGTTTGATCATGGCTTATTGTCATGTTGCACATGATTGTATCTTGCATGAAAATTGTATTTTGGCCAATGGCGTCAACCTCGCCGGTCATATTGAAATTGGTAAACGAACGGTACTCGGAGGTCTTACTGCGGTCCATCAATTTGTCCGCATTGGCGATCATGCAATGGTCGGTGGTGGATCTTTGGTTAGAAAAGATGTTCCTCCTTATGTTACGGCGGCTCGCGAGCCACTCGCCTATGCAGGGGTTAATTCCATTGGCTTGCGCCGACGTGGATTTTCCAATGAACAGATTCATACCATTCAGGATATTTACCGCATTCTTTATGTCAAAGGATACAATACGACGCAGGCTGTTGATGTGATCGAAGAAAAAATCGTGGATACTCCTGAGCGAGAAAATATTCTAGGCTTTATTCGTGCCGCA
>CALLVY010000886.1 GCA_938015925.1 uncultured Saprospiraceae bacterium | reverse complement strand
TTGGTTTTGTAGAAATGCCAAACGATGACGAAGCGATGAGTGCTATCGCTGATCTAAATGACCAAGAGTTTGATGGTCGTACAATTGTAGTTAAAAAAGCTGAGCCACGTGAGAACAGAGGCGGAGGTGGTGGTTACAACCGCGGTGGCGGTGGTGGCGGCGGCGGTTACAACCGTGGCGGTGGCGGAAACAGATACTAGTATTTGAAGAGAGTATTATTTATACTCTGATCCGTATAGAAACTTGAATGAAGAAGCTCCGATTTTATCGGGGCTTTTTCTGTTTTATACCTAAGGTATATTGTTCTCTCTTTCTAGAGATACTCTATCTAAAATAGATCAAGTTAATTTTTCCCAAAAAGTCAGCTTAATCCGGTCATCCCCATACTGCATGCTATAACTTTCCGGCACTTCATCATAAGAGCTAAAGAAAGTCACCAAGCGAGTCCCAATCGGCTGTACGTCCAATTGTTGAGCCACGTAGGCAGATAGATCTTGATAAAAATCCTTCTTCACTTCTATGCTTTCATCTATACGTTCATACTGAAGGATGTTTTCATAAAATGAATTGAAGAAATAAAATCCCTGATAAGCATTAAAATCAACTTGCTTGATATTTGCATGAAGAAAATTGATATTCACTAGCTGGTATTTCCTTTTCAATCGCTCCGCCGATAAATGTAGTTCCTCTCTTTGTTCTACTCCAGTAAAATGCCCGTCGGTACAAGCTGCACCGACCATACAAAACTTCCCTGCTCCAGAACCAATATCCAAAATTCGATCTCCTTTCTTTTGTACCAAAAACTGAGCAGCACTTTTTGCAATTTCAACGGGTGTAAAATGAGTTTCAGACACCGCTCGCATGGATTTTGAGTAAATCTTATCAAAATCTTCATCTTCGGGTAATCCTCCTTTTTTAAGGAAATCAAAAATATCTATGGCCATTTTTATCTGTTATTCGCCAAAGATAATTCAATAGTTCTACCCAATCGAGTATGTCGATCAAAATAAATTACCTGGATCCATTTTTTAAATTACCGAATTCTATAGATATTAGGGCCAATTAAAAAATCAGACCACATGATAAAAAATACTATTCTTTGCTTAGGCTGTATTGTCCTTTTTTTGTTCTCCTCTTGCGAGTCTAAACCGGAAAGTGCGACTACCTCTCCAAACAAGACGGCTACCACTACTCCACCTCCCAAAACTCCTGTTGGACAAAATCCCAATTCGGCTGACTTCAATTTTGAAGCGGCATTGGCGAACTATAATCAAGGACAACATGCCGACCTGGTGGACTATGTCAATTCAGGAATTACAACAGTCAATCGAGCCATCAAAACATTGGAAGGCGCTGATAAAACGCAAGTCACCAAATCCTTAGATGCCCTAAAAATATTGGCTGTAAAAGTTAGAAGAACAGACTTCAAACATCCTCAGGTTTTGGAAAACGCAATCGCTCGTATGGAGATGAATCAAGCTCATAACTTTCTTTTTATCAGTAAACAACAAGCCGCAAGTCAAGCAGAGCAAGCAATAGCGACGCTAAAAAAATCCATTGAGAAAATGGAACATGCTACGGTAAAATTTAAAGGCATTATAAAAGACGAAGCAGATGTATTGCTGCGAGAGCACAAGGATATTTTAAAACAAGCAGAAGAAAAAACAGCTGGATGGGAAAAAGCACTTGCCCCACAAATCAAAAAAATGAGTGAGTGGTTAGAAAGCCACAGCAAAGATTTGGGTATTGTAATTTAAGATAAAAAAGAACGCACAAGAAAAAACATTAGGAGTTTAAAACCAAAAACTTCAAACCTCTTTGACAAAATAAACATGAAAGTAAAAGCCGTTAGTTCTCCAGGAAAAATCACCACCATCGAAAAACCAGATCCAATTGCTGGACCAGACGAAATCATCGTACGATGGAAAGCAAGTTCTTTAAACTACCATGATTATCTGGTGGCCACTGGAGCCATTCCCGTGCCAGAAGGCAGAATTCCAATGTCCGACGGAGCAGGTGAAATCATCGCCATCGGCGAAGCAGTAAAGGAGTGGAAAATTGGCGACAAAGTCATGTCCCTGTTTTTCCCAAACTGGACGGAGGGTAAGCCCAGTCTCGCTAAAACAAGTGCGATCATGGGAGAAACAGTGGATGGCTGTTTGGCCGAGCAAGCTTGTTTAAAAGCTACGGCGGTAACGGCGATACCAGCAGGTTATACTTTTGCGCAAGCCGCTACCCTGCCCTGCGCCGCAGTCACTGCATGGCGAGGATTAATGGTAGAAGGCCAATTCCAAGCTGGACAAAAAGTATTGATTGAAGGAACCGGAGGAATGTCAATTTTTGCTTTACAACTGGCCAAAGCAGCTGGAGCACGAATATTTGCGACCACCTCTTCTTCCGCCAAAGCAGAGCGACTCAAAGCCATGGGTGCAGAAGCAGTCGTCAATTATAAAGAAGAAGAACGATGGGGCAAAAGTATCTTTAAACTTGCTGGAGGAGGAGTCGACCATGTATTGGATGTGGGTGGTGGCTCTACGATGCGCAACTCTATCGAAGCTGCGGCTATCGGTGGACACATTGCTTCTATCGGAATTTTAGGTGGAGGTAGAAAAGGAGAAATTACTTTCCCTAAATTATTTTTCAAACATTTGCGGATGACAGGTTTGGCCGTAGGAAGTCGGGTCATGCAACAAAATTTAGTGGATGCCATCAATGTCAATAAACTCCAACCCATTATTGATAAAAGTTTTTCATTCGAGGAAATCGATGAAGCTTTTCAGTATCAAGCTAGTGGCCAACATTTTGGAAAAATCGTATTAGCATTTTAATTATTTTTCTTCATCGGGTTTTTTTTGAACAATTTGCTTTAGCCAAATCTACAAGCCTAAAGTAGTTTTACTTCTACAAGAATATAGGATCGCAATAATTTCTAAAAAATTATTAGTAAGTTTAGTGAATATTTTTTTTTAGAAAAAATAGTAGCCTCTTATATTTCACATAAGAAGATAAAGCACCATGAAAGTAAAAATAATTAGTAAAAAAAACATCTTTCGATTTTTGGGCCTACTCCTGTTTGGTATTGCCTTGTACTTTATCATACCTTTCGTTAAAGAAAAAATACGCATCGCCAACCTCAAAGACACTGCCTCTCCAAACGTTCAGACCTTAGAAGATTTTGTGTACATCAAAAGCCTGGATCGGAAAAGAACCATTTGGATTTATCTTCCTCCTGGCCATGATCAGGATAGCATCCGCTACCCTGTCTTGTATATGCTGGATGGTGACAATATGTTTAATGATATCGTTTCTGGTGGCAATGAATGGCAGGTCGACGAAGTCATTGACCAGGCCATTGCTAAAGGTCGTCGCGGAGCCATCGTAGTCGCTATAGATGATGCTGGAGAAAATCGCAACACTGAATACAAACCTTTTGATCCCGAAACAGAAAAGCCTTCAGAGGGCACCCTCCTACTCGACTACATCAGTCAAGAGCTCAAACCTATAATAGATCGCAAATACAAAACGCTTCCCGAAAAAGAAAATACCCTGATTGCCGGATGCTCTCTTGGTGGCATCATGGCGCTTTATGCTCTTACTGAATACCAGGATGTATTTGGAAGTGCAGCTTTGTTTTCTCCATCTCTTTGGGTTTCTAAACGTTTCTACGAATTACCTAGTCATATCAAAGATTGGTCGAACAGAAAGGTGTATATCAGTGTCGGAGATTCAGAGGGTTTTATGGATGATGATGCCCTCCAATTGCATCAAAAATTTCTGTCTGCAGGTATCCCGGAGGAGCAATTAAAAATCAGTATTGAAAAGGGCTTTGGCCATTACCATCCTACTTGGCGGCAAGGCTTTAGTAAGGCATATCCCTGGATTGTGGAATAATTTTTTTTGTGAAGCAAGGATTACAAAAACTGAAGCATGCTAGGAATCTTATTAATCTATATCATCGGTAGAATTTTTTATGACCTTGCGGATATTTTTCAAAAAAACAAATGGTTTTATACAGCACTAGGTATACTTTCCTATTACCTTGGAACCATTGTTGTTGGCTTGATGATGGCTATTTATTTTGAATTGTATTCGGATCGATCCATTGATTCTGTTTCTGACCTTACCATTACTTTTATTGCTTTTCCTTTTGGTATATTAACTTGTTATTTATTTTATTCCATCTTGAAAAACATCTGGACCAAGGAAATCTCTGACGACAAGGAGGACATCTTAGACGATGACATAAGAGGAATAATATAGGAATTTGGTTCCTCCAAAACAATTTTATATTTTAGTCAAAACACTAATCCATAAATCATGAAATTACAGAATATTTTTAGCACCGCAAGTACAGAAGAGACCCTTGCCCGATTAGAAAATCTCAAAGCAGACACGGTACCGGCATGGGGAAAAATGAGTGCTCCACAAATGTTGGCGCATTTGAATGTAGCTTATGATATAACTTATGGTGAAGTAGCGGTTAGCTATAATTTTTTTGCTCGTTTTATGTTGAAGTTGTTTGTAAAAAGTACGGTCGTTGGAAACAAACCTTATTCAAAAAATGGGAGAACCGCTCCTATCTTTGTCATTGATGAGGAAAGGAATTTTGAAGAGGAGAAGAAGAAATTCATCAATTATGTCAAGCGTACAGAAAAATTAGGCAGTGCTCATTTTGAGGGTTTAGCAAGTCCTTCTTTTGGGAAGATGAGTGCGCAGGAATGGAGCAATCAATTTTATAAGCATATGGATCATCACTTTACGCAGTTTGGGATTTGAGTGGGGCGAAACCAGCCTTGTAAAAGATAGCACGGAGTATTATAAAATAAGATTTGTCGTAAAAGGTGGAGTCAATACTAGTTTAATCGCTTCAAAGAACATAGACTATAAGTTCTCTTTAGACAGAGAAAAAACACTTCATAGACTCTGTAACATTCAGCCAAAGCTAAGCTATAGTATTTCTAAAAATTTCCTATTCCTAGAAAAAGGATTTCGATTTAAAATAAAACACGACCACGACCATGATGCACCTAAAGAATCAAACTAAATGGCTTACTTTTTTCTTTCTAATATTTTGTGCTTTACTCCTAAATTCAGAATCACTAAAGGCCCAGAATAAGCATCCCTTTTCTTTAGAACTCTCTACCTCTTTGGGCTACTCTGATTTTTTATTTTCTCCGAATGAATTCGATGTCTTATGGAGTCAGCCTGGAGTAAATACAGAGCGTCAAATCAACAGACGTATCCAAGGAGCCTTTGGCTGGCAAGTTGGTTTAGGAGTGATTAAACCGCTAAGCAACCAGTTTCAAATACGAACTAAAGTATCATTGGTGCAAGCTAGTTTTTCCCATAGGTTAGAAGGATTGGCTTTTCCTGATGACCTTTTCACGCCAAACGAAAAAGAAACATCAAGCATACAATCCGATTTTCGTATTCATCATTTAGAAATTCCTTTAGAAATTGATTATTATTGGTCTGCTAAAGCCTCTTCCTTTTTTAATACTTTAGGCATTGGAGTCAGCAATCTGCTAAGGTCGAATGAAACGTCATCCATCCAATATGCAGATGGAACCTTTAAGGAATCGTCCAATGCCTTAGACTACTATGAAGCAACCCAGTGGAAAGGATTTCTGCTGGTAGGAATGGGAAAGAGAATTCCACTTAACAATTCAAAAAGTCAACTTAGCATAGGACTTCAATACAAATATTATTTAGCCAAAGAAAACATAAAAATATTTGATCTTGCTGGTCGCTTATCAACGATCAATTTACAATTGACTTATCGACCCTGGTAATTTTCGAGTAGCTTATACTTTTAAAGTCTCAATTATCTCACCATGACCGACAAACAATTTTCCTTCTGGCAAAAATGGCTTACCTACGCCAATGTACTAGCTGCCACCCTTGGACTCTTAGTCGCTTTTGCCGGAAATTCTATTTTCTTTGCTTTACACAATCACTATACCCAAGAAGTTTTTTTTCAGGGGCAAGCTTTCTCTCCGGAAGTCTTGGCTTTAAAGAACTGGCTCTTTGGAATTATCGGAGCTTCTATTTTTGGCTTTCAATTATTGATGGTCTTTCTTTCGGAATACCCTTTTAAGAAAAAAGAAAAATGGGCGTTTCATGCCATGTCGCTTGGACTGCTATCTTGGTTTATAATCGACTCTGCCATTTCTTTTTACTATGGAGCAATCCACAATATTGTATTGATTAATTTGGGGGCACTTTTGTCCATTGGAATTCCATTGTGGATGACTCGCAAGGAATTTTGAATTCGCTTTTTGCACCTTTTGCGCTTTTGTTGTTAGAAAAATGACAAAAAAGAGTAATGGATTTTGCTCAGAGATTCATTTACATTTACACATCTAAGTGTTTTCAAAAACCTAGATTCTATTTAATTTTTATTTTTGGAAGACAAAAGCAGGTCTATTGTTTTTATGACATTTTTTTGTTATCTTTACTATACAACTAGTAAATTGTAATTCAAAACAAAACTTTCCTGACTAGTTTTCCTTCTTCTCAATAGTCATAAACTTTTACTGACCTAAAAAGTGCTACGCACTCTTGCATTCAACAAGAGCTGTCTATTACTTTAACTTGTCAAAACATTTATTCTAATTTTTGTGTCAGGTAATTCCTAACTCGAAACAGATCGCTACGCTATTTTCTTAATAGCCAGTCTTCTTGTTTTGTTTGCTTTTAAGTTTCACACTTAAAGCCTTGGCTTTGCTATGGATTTTTTAAAATCCTGGTTTAGTTTTCTCCTGAGAAAGCCTGGGATTGTTATGCCTAAAAAATCAAAACCATCATTGATCCATTCCAGTGCCTACAAAAAAAAGTAGAAAATCAGTAAACCTAACAATACCCGCGATACATCCCCTAATCGAGATTTATTCCGAGGATTTTCATTCACCTACAATTAACCAATTATGAAAAAGAAATTTCCCGCTCTTTTGTTGATTACTCCTCCTTTTATTCTTTTTTCCAGGCAAAGGTTCAAGGCCACTTTTGTCTTCTGTTTATTTTCCGCTTTCGCTATTGCTCAAACCAATCAAGGTTTGGCTATTGCCACTTTCGGCAATACTTTGGAAAGTGATAAAAACGTCATCAACATTTATCAGAAAAACCAGGCCGAACAATTTGAAGAAATCACGGGAAAGAATACCACTTTCGAAAATCTGGGTGCAGTCTATGGTATCTGTACGGATGACCGAGGTGATATTTATGTTGCTGCTGGCGGTGTTTATGATCCTGGCTCCAATCTAAGTTTCCGAACCCACGGGGATAATAATTCTGCAACTCTAATTTATAAAATCACCGGTTCCAGTATCGAAGAGGGAGCCAATTGGGAGATCGAAGATCTTGTGATTGCAGGTGAATTTCAAAAACAAAACAATGCAATCCCAAATCCTGCTATGTGCGGGCCACGACGTGCTGGCCTTGGAAATATTAGTTATAACATTCGTCACAATAGTTTATATGCTACTAATCTTTCGGATGGAAAAATATACCGCATGGACACTGACGGAAAAGTCCTCGAAAGCTTTGATCCTAAATTTGATGGAGAAGTGTTTAAGGACTATTACGGTTATGCGCCATTGGGTCAGAGACCTTGGGGAATCGCGGTAAAACTACCGGCTGTAGAAAAAGACAAGAATGAAAAAATGTACCTCTATTATTCCCGCTGGTCAGAAGATGCCAACAATCCCCTCTTTGACAAAGTCAATGAAATCTGGGCAATAGAACTCAATCTCCAGGACGGAAGTTTTCTTCCTGCTACAGAAATTAAAATGGCAGACGTTCCAGGAGCAAACGGTACCACCCTACCCGTTTCTGATCTTTCCTTCAATGAAGAGGGTGACCGGATGCTTATGAAAACCAGAAACATAAAATCCTACAGTAGCTTCGTCGGCACCTACAATGAAAATGGTACTGCGATGCAATTGATCCAACAAGAATCGGCTTGGGTAGAAGATCCAAGTATTGTATTAAATGGAACATCCGTTGCTTATAATCACCCTTTCGGAGCACTAAAAAATGGCGACCAATTTGACGAAGAAATCATCAACTTGGATTACGAATTAAATGATAAAGAAAAGGTTCTTATCGGAGACATCACTTATGCAGAAAAAAACACCCCCGAGGTCAAAGGCTTAAGCAGACTAAAAGTATTCCCTAATCCTAGCTCTGGAGAAATTCAAATTAACGAAGCTCCTTTGAACGCTAGTTTTATAGTACTCAATAGCCAAGGTCAAATCTTAGAACAAGGGAACATTACCAATACCAATACCCGCATCAATCTCTCTGCTTACCCAAATGGTATCTATTGGATTTCAGTGACGCATGAGGAAGAATCCTTCCACGAAAAAATAGACAAGATCAGTCGATAAGTAATTCGAGGAACCCTATTCAAAAATTGAAAATTCAGAAAAATGAAAAATAATTTAATCTTTATCATCTTTACCTTACTTGCTGTAGGGATTTTTACCAACTCCTTTTTTTGGGAAAAACCAATATCCGCAGAGGAAGTTGCCGCACCTGTTCAAACAGGTACTATGAATGGAATGGTAGCTACCGAATTGTATTTTGAGTCAGAAGAAATGCCGGTCTTCTTACCGGATGTAAATGTCATCATTAGAGACCTGGACAATAATACCTTAGCCAAAACTACTACCGATGTACATGGTTGGTACCAAACCGACGAGGTACCTTTTGACACCTATCTCCTGTGCTTGGAAAAAGCAGGTTTCCAAAGTGTTTGTAATCGAGTAAATGTAGACAAACATGAGATCTACCCTGGCACCCAAATCATTCCATTAGATGATCCAAAAACGTTTATCTATGGAGAGTCTCTTTTAAGAGATGGGAAAGCGGGTTTCTATTTGCAGGAATATTATGGCATTGAATTCTATACTTATGTTTCCTTGGCAGGTTATAGAACTTCTTACCGTTGTAATTCTTCCGGAAAATACGTCATTCCTTTTATGGTAAATAGCAAAACAAAAATCAAAGCTGTTTGTCAAAATGCGGTGACCACTAAGTATGTCTATGCCGGCAATAATACAAAACACTTGCCGCTAAGAAATACAAGTCCCAAAGTACTTTCTATGTTGATGTATGAAAATGGACTTGAAGTTGAACGTACGGTTCCCGGTGCAAAACTCAAAGTGGTTAGCGAAGTGGATGATCCAGACGGACAGCCTTTAACTTACCAATGGTTCCCTTGGGGAAATCACCCAAGTTTTACTTCCCCCAATAATCCAATTACCCCCTGGACAATACCTAACGTTGCTGCCAGTTATACCATGTACCTGGTCGTCAGTGATGGCTATGGAGGTATTGGGATAAAAAAACGACTCATCCGAGCTGTTGATCGCCGGGTTTTATTTTCGGGTACTGTGCGAGTATTGGGAATTGGCGATCCAGTTCCTGGAGCCATAGTCCGCGTCAATGGGGAACAAACAAGCACAGATGGCAATGGATTTTTCTCCATGTCTGTCGCGGAAAGTGCTGGCCGATATGTACTCAATATCGACAAGCCTGGCATGA
>CALLVY010000885.1 GCA_938015925.1 uncultured Saprospiraceae bacterium | reverse complement strand
CCCATACTACTTTTTGTTTCCCCTTATTCCTCCCTTCTTCTCAAAAACTTAACCATCCCCTCTTTTGGAGCCAAATTTGCAGGTTTAATTTATTTGCTAAAACATACCCAATTTGATTTTAAAGACATGGAACTGGATCTTGAACGCTGGGGTATCAAAAGATCACCCTACCGAGAATGAACTGATTCGGCTCTATAATGGTATGTCCTTATTATCCGGACTCGGAACCATTGTCACACTCCTCTTCGCCTGGTGGATAGACTTCTCTCCGACCTACCTCTATATCGTCTCTATCATTTCCACCATGTATATTGCCATCATTGCGGCCAATTTTTATGGCAAAATAGAACTGGCCAGATATATCCTTACTATTGGATCTGCAATTTGGGTATCTATTGCTTATGTCTTAATTGGCGGCTACTTTGGTCAAGGCATCGCTGTTTTGGCTACGATTGCCATCACCTATGTTACGCATCGCAAAAAAATTCAATTAAGGTATAGGTTAATTACTTTTCAGACGAGCATTTTTTTGTTATCCAGCATTTATGTCAATACTTTCCAGCCTATTCTCGGTGTTATAGATTTTCCTTATGATGAAATAACGGTGTTTATTGGTAGTCTTGGTTGGACAGCGATCTTACTTTATAAATTCAATAAGGATCGAACAAGTTTACTTCTAAGTCTAAAAAACAAAAATATAGAATTAGAAAAAACGACCAAAGAACTAGAACGATTTACCTATATTGCTTCCCATGATTTAAAATCTCCGCTGCGGACGATCAATAGTTTTATTGGATTGATAGAGCGAGATATTAAAAAAGAAAACTTCGCAAATATTCAGGAGAATCTAGATTTTGTAAAAACAGGAGCCGAACAAATGCATTATTTGGTGGAAGATATCCTGGAACTTTCCGTTTTGAAAAAATACGAAAAAGCAAAACGTTCTTCTATTGATTTAAATTTAGTTTTAGAAAAAGTCAAACACAATTTAAAGCAAGAAATAGAAGAGCAAAATGCGGTCATCCAGGCAGAGTTTTTACCTGAGTTTTTAGGCAATGAAATTGAGCTGTTGATCTTATTTCAAAACTTTATCCAAAATGGCATTAAGTATAATGAAAGCGAACAACCTAACATTAAAATTACTTCTCAGAAAAATGATCAATTCGTAAGCTTCTCTTTTCAAGACAATGGCATTGGTATTGATCAAAAATACCACGAACAAATCTTTCAATTTTTCAAGCGCTTACACAATTCCACTAAATATCAGGGAACGGGAATGGGACTAGGCTTGTGCAAGAAAATAATTGACAATTATCAGGGTCAGGTAAAGGTAGATTCTCAGCCGAACAAAGGCACTACATTTACGATTGAATTTCCATTAGGCGCTCCTTTAGCTTCAGAAGAAAAAGTCTTGGAATTGGTAGAGGAAGAATTGCGATTTTAAGAATTTGGCCGAACTTCCTTAACCTGGTATTCTAAAAATGTTTTAAAGCTTTTACTATTCTCCTCCGTTTGTACCACCATCATTAAGTCCCCAATTTCTTTGGGCGTAAAATTCAAACTAAACTTCCCCTTCTTTCTTTTAAAATAAGTCCAACTATTCTTGGCATCAATTATGGCGACCTGATAAGCTCGCGGAATATAAAACTCAAAAGCATAAACTTCATCGGCCTTTAAATTTTTCAATTGGGGCGCTGCCAATAACTCGATAGGAGTATCTATATCATAGGTAGCAGGAAATTCAGCATAGGAATCAGACAGAACCCGTGAAAAAGTTTCGCGTCCTTTAAAGCCCAATTTAAAATAAGCTTCTTTGATATTTGGCATTTTTTCATACTGCCTCAAGGAGACCGGGGTTTGCACAAACTTAAAGGCTGGATCCTCTGGAAAATGACTAAAGATAGCTTCGTAAGGATCTTGATTGAACCAGTAAGGATCAAATTTTTTGGTAGACCGAAGTTTCCCATTTATATTTTCTCCAAAGCCAGCTCCCCAAGTCGCATCAAAAACGGTCCATGCCCCATTGATCTCGACAGCATTCCAGGCGTGGGTACTTTCTGTAAACCGCTCCCCTTCCCGGTAGCCATATCCTTTGGAATACCCAACCACTTTCTCTACTTCCAAATCCATTGCTCTTCCCAAATCCAGGAACAGATTGCTGTAGCCTTCACAAATGGCTTTGCGGTTGTGCAAAACATAATCGGTGGTGTATCTGGGATAATTTTTGGAGTTGTAGGCATCGTCGTCGTAGCGAATGTTATCGGTCACCCAAACATAGAGGGCTCTGGCTTTTTCTATATCGGTGCTGGCTTTTTGTTGGAGAAAAGCGGCTAGGGTTTCTACGTCTGTGGTCGCGGAGGCAGGAACGTTTCTGGCATGCTGATCTATGGTGTGAAATGGATTTTTGGGTAAAGGGGATAAACGATATTCTTCGGTTTCTGCTGTTGCTTCCTGGATTGTTTTTTGGGATTGGGCCTTTTCCTTTTTGGGTTTTGGTTTTCTGTCGACTTCCGGACTAGGTTGAGGAGTTTGGTCTTGTTGATATTCGGCTATGGTGTTGGAAATAAATTCTTGGTAATTGTCTTTGGTCATTCCGTTTTGATAGCCCCAAATTCCGGCTGCGGCAAGCAAAACCAGGCCCAAGAGGAAGAGTCTTTTTATTAGTTTGAACATAACTTTATTTTTGTTTTGAGGTTTTTTTCTATCTATTTTTTCTTTTATTTGACCTGCCATGGAATAGATCTTTTGCAGCATTAAAACAAGCAACAATACGCCCTAATCCTCCTCTCCCAAATATTCTTTAATCTGACTCAAGCACTCCTCATACTTATCCAATTTATTCTGACTCGTCCGATAATAAGCTCCTAAAATATTTTTAAACAACTTCGCTTCATAAATCTCATCCGCCTGCGTCGTGCTTCCGACCAGGTCAAAATTATCTCTGATGTACGGATAGTAATCAGAGGAATAAAGATTGAAGGAAATTTCATTAAA
>CALLVY010000884.1 GCA_938015925.1 uncultured Saprospiraceae bacterium | reverse complement strand
AATGGTATTGACAAATTCGAGGCTATCGCAACCATTGGGGAGTGGATGAGTCACTAAGACCGTTCCTACTTCTGCGGGATCACAGGTTTCTCTGATCGTGTTGCTTGCGGTAGGTTCTAGGAAAATAGTGGTAATGATTTCAATAAGGAAACAGCCGCCGGGAATTGGAGTCCTTACGATATCTACGCCGACCTCCATGGGATTACAGGTAGTATCCGTTTGGGAAATGGTATCGCTGGCGATAAAGTCAGTGGTGATGATTAAAAGACTATCACAAAGGTTTTGATTGAAAAGGAGAAAGGTGTCAATTCCGGCTTCGTTGAGATTACAAGTGAACTGCGTAGAATCTTTTTGGGAAGAAGGCAGTAGAATGGTTTGGATAAATTCCGTACTATCGCAACCGTTTACATTCAAATGAACAATAGTGACCAAGCCTGTATCTGCCGGAAAGCAACTTTCTTCAACAGTATAAACCGGATCACTTCCCGCATAATAAGTGGTCGTAATTTCCACCTGCGGACAAAGCGGCCCTTGATTGATAAGGGTGTCCATTCCGACCGCCAAAGAATCACAACTCGGCAAGGTGTAATAAATCGTATCAGAAGGAAACAATTCTGTATAAATTAATACCGTACTATCACAACCCAAATCATTTACAAAAGTATTGACCATCCAACCCGTATCCAGCGGATTACAAGAATTGAGAAAGAGATAGATACTATCAACCGGAAATACCGTCAAAGCCGTAATCACCAAACTATCACAACCCATCGCCCTCGGAAAATAATCCACAAAGACCCCCTCACTATTTTGATAAACACCTCCCAACAAAAGACTATCTCCCAAACAGATAGAAGCATTCACCAGCGTGGTATCCTGAGGAAGTACCTGGACCGCTATGCACACATTTGTGGTACCACAAATCTGAGCCGTTTCTACACAAACCTCTCCACCCAATGAGCCCGTCCAATCAATGCTAATCGTCTGTCCTCCTTGCCCCGAAACCAAAGTCGCATCGCCGGGAATACTCCAGATCGTAGAGGCAGTTACAGGATCATAAAAAAGAACTTCATAAGTGGCCAGCCCTTCGCAAACCAAGGTGTCCCCAGAAATAATATTATCAAATGGTTCTTCCTGTACCAGTACGAAAATGCAATCCGTATTGGGAATACCACAAAAATTTTCAACGATGACACAAACTTGACCAACGCCACCCGCTAAAGCACTCCAATCTACAATCACACAATTGGTACCTTGTCCAGCAATGATGGTTCCTCCATCAGGCAAAGCCCAAAAGTAAGTTTCATAAGCATCATTTTCCTCTATACAATAAGTTTCCAATTGATTTGCACAAGGGGCGGTATTTCCAGTGATGACCGGAGCTGGTGGCGGTATATTATTGGCCAGGACTTCAACGGAAGCGATATCGGTACAAGTAACGCCATTCAGCGTTTGACTAACCGTGAGTTCGTAAGTTCCTGGAGCACAGACCAGAGCGGTGGCTGTATTAACGCCAGAACTTATCACCCCATCAACAGTCGTCCAAAGGTAAGTAACACCTGGTCCCATCATAGAAGCACTGCCGTCCAAAACCTGACAGCTCACTGCACTATTGCAATCGAATTCTGCTGGAGCAGAAATAATTGCCTCTACATCAATGACAAACACCGTCACCTCATCCGTCGCTTGACAAATCTCCGTAAAGAAAATATCGTCGATGGCAAAATCATTTCCACTGGGTTGGGTATTGAGATTAATAATACAAATCTCTGCACTACTGGCACCGCCAGAATTCCATAGCGCATTGAAAGGAATCCAATTACAAGTTGCCGAGCTGGCATTGGCTACATTTCCAATCGGAATTCCATTGATCGAAAATTGTAATTGCGCAGGAGAAGATGGATGGACCGAAGCCAACCAAGCCGAAAAATTATAAGCCGTGTTTGGCGTCACCGCCACGGTCTGGCACCAGACACTTTGCAAGGCGGCTGATCCATTGACGATCATCATATTCCCACCACCACCAGAGTGATCGGGACAAGGGGAAAAGTCCGTATGCAATGCATTGGGATTGGGCCCCACGTTGTAGGTGCCTTCCGGAAAGAGTTCCGTTTGTACTCCAGGTATATCTGCCACGAAAGTGTAGCCGGTAGAAAAACCAACATTGCCCGCAGAGAAATCTCCATTGATCACTAGGTTGCTTCCTTGTGGTGTATTTTCAAAAACAGTCAAGGTATAAGTGGTCGTAGCGGAAACAAATACGGTGGGCGTTAGGCTAAAAGGATCACTCAATCCCGTAGCTGGAGACCATTCCTGAGAGATTACATTTCCAGTGAAGCTGCCCATTAAGGTGACATTGGCGCCGGGGGAACAGACGGCTTGGTCGGGGCCGGCATCGGCAGTGGCCGTGCAGACGGAAAGCTGTTGGGAGAGATGGGGAATAGAAGGCTCGTTGGCGCTTATTCCAAAGCTTAGAAGTAGCACTAGTAAGTATTGGCCAGTTGACATGGTGTTGTTCGTAAGTTTCGTTTCCCTAAGATAGGGCTTTGTTTTTGTAAGATACGGAATAAATGGAAAAGATGGAGGTTGGTAATTGGACAGAAGATTTGATGGGGAGTAAAAGGGGCAATTGATAGGGCCGTGGAGGGTGTTTTTTTTGGGTGGTTTGGGGATTTCTTGTTAATTTGGTGGTGGTTTATTTGGAATTGGGTTGTAGGCGTTCATCCAAGTAGAGGTATATAAGTTTTTTTGCAATTAGAGTTTAATCAAAGTTTAGATTAAGAAGAAGATTAAAATTAAAACAGGAAATTAAATCGTTTTCAATGATGAACGAAACCATTTTAGATGAAAGGGAAGAACCCGAAATAGACAATAGAAAGGTGTTCTTTAAGGTCGCTTTTTTGTGGGGCAGTGCTTTTGTATTATTTATTCTCTTGGATCAGCTGGGAGAATTTTTACCACTGAATTTGATCGAAACGGAGGAAACGAATATCAATACTATTGGCTTATTGATCTTGGTGCTTTATATTTTTTTAGCGATAAGACTTCCTGCTGTTTTAAACGAATGGAGGCCGATGTTGAAGAAGGAAGAAATAGCGCTGTTTGTTGCTGGTCTCATCGGTGTTCTGCTGCTGGTGTCTTTATTGCTTCGTTATGTTTTGTTTTTTGGAGATCAGATTGGATTGGTATTTTTTAATGCCCTAAAGTCTGCTGTTTATATTGGTATTTTTGGATCATTGATCAGTTATATTCGAATACATAAATTGAGAAAAGTTAAAAGCAAAATCCCTGGACTTTTGTTTCTTGGATTTTTTATAGTTACCTGTCTAATGACGATGTATTATCCGAATTTTTTTAGATAAGGCTTTTTATTTGGCCAATGCTTTTTTAGCAAACGATTAAATAAGCCTAGAGATGGAATGCTTACAAAAAAATAAAAATGAATTGGTCTGAATTTGCAAAACACATCAAGGGAGAATTGAAGGATAATTCAGATGGATTTATTGGAGGAACTATAGAGGAAAAAGAAATTTCCAAGACCTTTGAGGGTGGGGGATTAAGGATTAAAAAAAGAGTCCGGCGAGTTTATGAAGCCTCTAGTCACTTTGGCGTAGAGCAATTCGAAATGGAATATCGCTTAGTGGGAGTGGATTTTGGAAGGCTGAGGCTAAGAAGAAAAAACGTTCTTAAGCGTTTAGGAAAAA
The DNA here is from genome assembly GCA_938015925.1 of uncultured Saprospiraceae bacterium. Classification (GTDB taxonomy): domain Bacteria; phylum Bacteroidota; class Bacteroidia; order Chitinophagales; family Saprospiraceae; genus CALLVY01. The sequence goes on along the minus strand of CALLVY010000884.1, from coordinate 3,705 downwards.
GTAGAGAAAATCAATACCTGCTAGATGGAGTGAGTTCGAAAAATATAAAAAATATATTGCCAAGCGAGGCTTTAAAATACCTGCTACAATACCCAAAGTCAGAATTTATTTTGTTAAATAATACTATAAAATTTAAGGCACAATCTTTAGGCATTATGGGGGAGGAGCTGGAGCGGATTTATACTGATGTGACTGAATTGAAGCAGATCTTATTGGTAGAATAAGTGATTTGTTTGTTCAAGTACTTAGGCTCGTAATTTGTGTTAGATTGGTAGGGATTGGCAAAACTGTTGCCAATAGCCGACAGACGGTTTAATAAAATAGCCGAGATGTTAACAATAACAAGCGATCGAGGCATTTTAAAGTAAACTTAAAATAATAAACCCATGAAACGGAAAGCACTCCAACTACTAGCCTTTTTTTTACTAGCCTTGAGTCAATTATCGGCGCAATATATTCCTCTGGTAGAGGAAGATAAATTCTGGATCTACTCCGTCGACCTTGGTGGCGACTTTCCTGCAGTTGTATCCAGCCATGCCATAACCTTCAGAGGAGAGGTCGTCCTCAATTCCTTAACGTATAAAAAAGTCTATCGACTCGAATTGAAAGGCCGTAATCATTGTCCTCCCAATCAGAGTCCTTGCTTTTTGCCCGATGTCCCTTACGAGACCGAAAGTATAGATCACATCTCTTACATCCGAGAGGATACCATAGAAAGAAAAGTATACCAGCTTCCCTTATCCGGTATGGGAGAAGAATTGATTTTTGATTTTTCTTTGTCCCTTGGAGATTCGCTAAACCAAGAGTTGTTTGATTTTATTACTACAGGTGCTACTGGGACGGAACCCATTGGAATCGTTGACAGTATTAATGTCGTCGATGTATTTGAAAAAGATAGGACCGTCCTGTATTCCACTGGTGTCAGAAATTTTATCGGATTAGCGGTGGTACAGCAAATTTTATTGATCGAAGGAATCGGTTTAGAAAGTCATGGGGTATTCCTTAGGCCATTTTCCACTTTATTAGATTTTTGCGAAAGCAGTATGTTTGACTGTCATTTGATTCTATCGGAAGAGAAGCTTGAACCAAAGACAAAATTTAATATCTCTCCCAATCCATCTAAAGACCTCTTTCACATTTCAATGGCAGAAGAAAGTATCCAAAGCATTCGCATCTATTCGCTTAGCGGACAATTGAAACAGGAATTTTTTAATACTCATACACTTGACCTTTCTGATTTTGCCAATGGGATTTATTTTTTAGAATTGATCTCTAAAGAGAAGGAGCGATTTGTAAAAAAGATTGTGAAGGAAAATTGAGCAAAGAAATAAAGGTTGAAAAATAGCAGCGCAAATGGAAGAGCTGATGTCTGGGCTTGATTGGCCCTATGGGTTTTTATACAATGAGGGGATAAAGTAGTACTTTGTATTTGCTTCGGCTTCGGACTAATGGAGCCTAGTGCCTTTTCTCTAATTAAAAGAATAAGAAGATGAAGTATTTGTTCAAGGAAATGATTCCGGTAATATTGGGAATCCTAATTGCCTTATTTATAAACAACTGGAATCAGCAAAGAAATGACCTCGCCCATGTTGAAAAAATGGTCACCTCTTTAAGTAAAGAATTAGAAGAAAATAAAAGTGAATTGATAGAGAGAATAGAAGAACATCAACAACTCTTAGATACCATAGAATTCTATCAAGATAAGGCGGTGTCTATCGTAGAATTCCTAGGAAAGACCAATGGATTTAGAGACGTCAGTATTAAAAACACAGCCTGGAAAGCCATAGTAAATGCTAGGATAGATCTATTGGATTATGAAGTGATTTCTCTGTTGACAAGTATTGATGAATACAAAGGAGATATGAAATTGCAGTTTGGAAAAATTATAGACCTAGTTTATAGCCGGGCAGAGTCGACTGCCGAGATTGATATCGAGTTATTTAAATTATCGATCAATGACTTAATGTATTCAGAGATAACCTTACTAGATTTGCATGAAGCCTTTTTGAAAAGGAGGAATAAATAATGGATTGAATGCACAAGGAAAATTAGTCTCAAAAATTTCCTTCTAAAAATAAGTCCAACTAAGTGCTTTTCTTATCTTGAGGCCAGCTGCCGATTTCGCGGCTTTTTCTAAGGAAAAGTTCAATAAAAGCTAATCACACATAAAACCCTCCAAGGAGAGGACAAGGCTTGCTTGGCCGAACTTGCGTAAACGATTATGAATAAGATTTATGATGTAGCAATTATTGGAGCGGGCCCCGCAGGCAGCTCTTGCGCCTTAGCACTTCGCAACTCGGGACTCAAAGTGGCTCTAATTGACAAAAGTACTTTTCCCAGAGATAAAACCTGTGGAGATGCCATTCCCGGACCTTCTCTCAAGTTTCTCAAAGAACTCCGAAAAGAATTCAAACTCGAATTACAGGATTTCGAAGAAAAGCATAAAATAAAATCAAGTATCCTTTATATGCCAAACGGCGAATCCCTCAAAATAGATTGGGTCACCGATGCCTACAACAGCCAAAGAATACATTTTGATGACCTGCTATTGAATCAGGTAAAAAAACATGCTAAGGTTTCTGTTTATGAAGGAATAAAAATAAAAACGATAAAAAGAGAAGCACAAAAGATTTATATCAAATCAAGGGATGCACAGTTTTCAATTATTTGCGACATGGTGATTGGATGTGATGGCGCAAATTCGACGGTATCCAGAAAATTAGGAGAAATGCCACCTGAGGATTTAAGTGGCTCGGTTGCTCTTAGTGCAAGGTATGAAAATGTAAAGGCTTCTAATGAGGCCAACGAATTCTACTTACTAAAAAACTTCCCAGGATATTTTTGGATATTTCCATTGGGAAAAAATAATTATAACGTTGGCTTTGGCACCACCAAGCCGGGCTACTCAAAATCAGTCAATCTGAGGCAACACTTTCAGAAAATCATTACGACGGATCCCGTTTTAAGTGAGAAATTTGCAGAGGCAAAAGTTCATTCCGAATTAAAAGGTTTTAAATTACCTATTGGTGGAAAAAAAATAAATATTTCGGGAGAAAGATTTCTACTAACGGGAGACGCTGCAAACTTGATTGACCCCTTATCCGGTCACGGTATCGACAAAGCCATCAAGAGTGGAATGCTTGCTGCCCAGCAAATTGAAAAGTGTTTTCAGCAAAAGAATTTTACGAGTTCTTTTAATACCAGCTACGATGCTGCTGTTTTTGCCATTTACCAAAAAGAATTAAGAAGGAATTTTTTCTTGATGAAAATCATGATTCATTTTCCTTTTCTTTTGCGCATGGTCTTTCCGATTTTGAAATACAACAAGAATTTATTTCATAAGTATTATTATGTGAAGAAAAAGTTTACGCCGGTTAAGTAAGAGCGCAAAAAATAGTCCCTCAAAAAGCTTAGTTTAATTTGCTCTCTTACTTAAGTAGGGGCTGGGGGAACTAAATCATAGCTGTTTGCGAACAAATGATAGTAATGAAAGGGCTTACTCAAAGTGAAATTCAACTTAAAGAAAATAGAACAGCCTTGCTAAGCACACTTAGCAAGGCTGTTTTTGATTTAGTCAAAAATCGATTACTCCTTTGCAATCACAAAGCATTTAGTAGCAGGTGTCTTCTCGCCAATTTTAATATTGACATAATAAGTTCCCGCAGCATAATCCATCACTTGAAATTCAATCACTCCAGTAATTTC